>CAXSES010000181.1:0-6443 GCA_964236225.1 uncultured Acetobacteraceae bacterium | reverse complement strand
GGTGGTGGATTCCAAAGGCGAGCCTTTGGCGGGGTCCCCGCCTTGAAGCAGGGGGGCAGAGCCCCTGGCCTTCCTTGCGCGGATGAGGCAGAGCCTCGACCTTGCTTTGCCCGCCGCGCCCTCGGGCAGGCCGGTTTGGAGCCGCGGCCCTGTCCTCCGAGCCGAGGTTGGCCTAGCCTTGGTCCGCCACGACCTGCGGTTGAGGTCCGCGTGGCGTCTTGGGGAGAGGGCGGGCATGGCGCGGATGATCCTGGCGGAAACGCAGGGCAGGGTGGGGTTGATCCGGCTCAACAGGCCGGAGGCGCTCAACGCGCTGTGCGACGCGCTGATGGACGAGCTGGGCGCGCAGCTCCTGGCCTTCGACGCCGACCCTGCGGTCGGCGCGATCGTGCTCACCGGGTCGGACAGGGCGTTCGCCGCCGGCGCCGACATCGGCGAGATGCAGGGCCGCCGCTTTCCCGCGACCGTGCTCGACGATTTCGTCGCCCGGCGCTGGGAGGCGGTCGCGCGGGTCGCCAAGCCGGTGATCGCCGCGGTGGCGGGCTACGCGCTGGGGGGCGGCTGCGAGCTGGCGATGATGTGCGACATGATCGTGGCCGCGGAGACTGCGCGCTTCGGGCAGCCGGAGATCACCCTGGGCATCCTGCCCGGCGCCGGGGGCTCGCAGCGCCTGGCGCGCGCAATCGGCAAGGCCAAGGCGATGGACATGGTGCTGACCGGGCGGACGATGGACGCGGCGGAGGCGGAGCGCAGCGGCCTGGTGGCGCGCGTGGTGGCGCCCGGCGCGCTGGTCGAGGAGGCGCTGGCGATCGGCGAGCGGATCGCGTCCATGTCCACGGTGGCCGCCGTGCTGGCCAAGCGCGCGGTCAACGCGGCGTTCGAGACCACGCTGGCCGAGGGGGTGCGGCACGAGCGGGCGCTGTTCCTGTCGCTGTTCGGCACCGCCGACCAGCGCGAGGGCATGGCGGCGTTCCTGGAGAAGCGCCGCCCGGCGTTCACTCGGCCGGACGGGGCGAGCGGGGCGGGCGAGCAGGGTTGAGGCCCCGCCTCCGGGCGTGGGCCTCAAAGCACGCCAACAGGTCGCCTGTGGTCGTCACCACGTGTTCCAGGCAGGTGGTACGTGTTCCAGACAGGCGGTGTACCGAAGCCCCGTGCTGGAGCCCATGCTTGAAGACCCATCCCTGAGGGCTCATCCCTGAAGGCAGGGAGCTTGCCCGGGTAGGGCGTCTCTGTCTGAGGATTGCGCCAGCCTGCCTAGGCCGCTGAGATGGCTGGCGTCGGCTGGGCTCGGCCACGCCTGCTGCCGCGCCACCGCCCCATTGGGCAGGGTGCATGACGGTGACAGGTCGCAGGGGACCTGCTCCTACCCGGGGCCACGCCGCCTCGTGCGCTTGACTTGTTCGGGGCTCGACGCCTAGAAACTCCGCTTCCTCGCCGGGCCGTAGCGTCCTCGCGCCTGCCGCGACACAGATTTTCGAGAGACTGATTCATGGCCAACACCGCCTCCGCCAAGAAGCGCAACCGTCAGACCGTGGTTCGGACCGAGCGCAACGCCGCGCGCAAGTCCCGCATGCGCACCTTCGTCAAAAAGGTCGAGCTGGCGATTGCCGGCGGCGACAAGGGAGCAGCCGCGGCCGCGCTTCAGGCCGCGCAGCCGGAAATGCAGCGCGCTGCTGGCAAGGGCGTGATCCACCGCAACACCGTGGGCCGCAAGCTTTCCCGCCTGTCGGCGCGCATCAAGGCCCTTGCTCCCGCCTGAGTGTTCCTGCGGCTGTTGACCCTGCCGCCCCGTCAAAACGAAGCCGGCCATGCCTGCCACAGACTCGCTCTGGGCAGGCATTGTTATTTAGGCGTTTTGGTTTACCGCAGATTTGTATTGCCTCGCTGCGTCTCCTGACTTACTGCTTGCTTCGCGCCTTGGTGGATCATGCTGTCGCGGCACTCGCCCCCGGGCGGTCCGCGCAAGGTTTGTAGGGATTGTCCGGGCATGCTCGTCCCGGTTGGCGTTTCCCCTGCGGTGCGGCCATGCATGACGCTTGCCGTCGATGCGGACCGCCAGGGGCCTGTTCGGGGATGACCGCCACATGGACCAGGACGCCACCGAACCGGTCTCGCAGGGCGCACAAGCTGTCGGGCTGTCGGAAATCGGCGATTGCTGGAGCAGGGTGCGCTCGCGCCTGCAGACAGAGGTGGGCGACGTCGAGTACCGTACCTGGTTGCGCCAGATGACGCTGGCCGGCGTGGATGGCGACGAGGTCACGGTGCACCTGCCCACCCGGTTCCTGCGCGACTGGGTGCGCAGCCACTACGCGGACAAGCTGTCCGCGCTGTGGCAGCAGGAGAACAAATGCATCCGCCGGGTCGACGTCCGTGTCGGCGCCGGTGCCGTGGCGCCCTCCGCGCCAGAGGCGGCGGGCGAGGAGGCGCGGCTGGGTTCCGGACTGGCGGCAGGAGCCTTTCCCGCGGTGCAGGCCGCGGCGCCGGCATTTCCCGCAGGCGTCCTGGCCCCCGGCTACCGCGGCATGGCCGAGGCTGTCGTGGCGCTGTCGCCGCCGACGGTCGTGGCCGCGACGCCGGAGCGCGCAGAGGGCGTCTCGCTCGACCAGCGCTTCTCGTTCAACAGCTTCGTGGTTGGCAAGCCCAACGAGTTTGCCCATGCCTGCGCACGGCGCGTGGCCGAGCGCCCGGCCAGCCCGGGGTTCAACCCGCTGTTCCTCTACGGGGGTGTCGGGCTGGGCAAGACCCACCTGATGCACGCGATCGGGCTCGAGCTGGGCCGCGCCGACATCGAACGCGGCGGGCGCGCGGCGCCCTCGGTCGCCTACATGTCGGCCGAGAAATTCATGTACCGCTTCATCGCGGCGATCCGGTCGCAGTCCACCATGGAGTTCAAGGAAGAATTGCGCTCCGTCGACGTGCTGATGATCGACGACCTGCAGTTCCTGATTGGCAAGGACAACACGCAGGAGGAGTTCTTCCACACCTTCAACGCGCTGGTCGACGCAGGCAAGCAGATCGTGGTCTCCGCCGACAAGAGCCCGTCCGACCTGTCCGGGCTGGAGGACCGCCTGCGCACACGTCTCGGTTGCGGAATGGTCGCGGACATCCATGCGACCACCTTCGAGCTGCGCATCTCGATCCTGGAGAGCAAGGCCGAGGCGTCGGGAGTCGCGGTGCCGCCCAAGGTGCTGGAGTATCTCGCGCACAAGATCACGTCCAACGTGCGGGAGCTGGAGGGCTCGCTGAACCGGCTGATCGCGCACGCCAACCTGTTCGGCCGGCCGGTGACGCTGGAGAGCACCCAGGAGGTGCTGCACGACATCCTCAAGGCGCATGACAGGCGCGTCACAATCGAGGAGATACAGCGCCGGGTGGCGGAACATTTCAACATCCGGCTGACCGACATGAGTTCCGCCCGCCGTGCCCGCGCCGTCGCCCGACCCCGCCAGGTCGCGATGTACCTGGCCAAGCAGCTCACCAGCCGCTCGCTGCCCGAGATCGGCCGCAAGTTCGGCAACCGCGATCACACTACGGTGATGCACGCGGTCAGCCGTGTCGCCGAGCTGATGGAGCTGGACGCGGGGTTCGCGGAGGACGTCGAGCTGATGCGCAGGATGCTGGAGAGCTGAGCGGCCTGCCAGGAGGCAAGGCTGGGCTCTCCCTCAGCCCGCATCCGCCGGAGGCGAGTCGCCCTTGGACCGCAGGGTAATTTGGGTGAAGGCGATCGTTACGGCTTGAACGACTCACAAGAACCGGGCGCCGCTTCCTGACGACATTTTCGAGCTACCACGAAGCCGTGCAGCGACACGAACGCCTGGCCAACCTCCTTCACTCGATTGCCCTGCCCTGGACCGGCTTTGATTGATACGAATGGCCGAATGTGATGACCGGTTCAGCAAGGAAGGCCAGGGGCTCTGCCCCTGGACCCCGCCAAAGGCTCGCCTTTGGAAACGATGACTTAAGTCATGGGATCAAAGGGTCCTCGGACCCTTTGCGGGTCTGGGCAGAGCCCAGCCTTGCGTGCCTGACCGATCATCGCATTGAGCCGTTGGTGCAGGTCACGGGTTTCGGAGGCTTGCGTCTGACGGAACCTGAGGCAGCTCCTCGATCTTGCCTGTCACTTCCGGTAGCCGCAGGTCAGGCGGCGGTCAGGTCCGCGGCGCTCGAACCGCCCTCTATCCTGTCGATGTCCGCGAGCAGCGTGTTGATCTCCTCGGCGGAACAGGGGCGCCCGAACAGCCATCCCTGCCCCAGGTCGCAGCCAAGGTCGCGCAGCAGCGCCACTGTGCCGGGTTCCTCGACGCCTTCCGCCACGGTGATCAGCCCGAGGCTGTGGCCGAGGCCGACCACGGCGGCGACGATCTTCCTGCTGTCCGGGTTGACGACCATCGCACCCACGAAGCCCGCGTCGATCTTGAGCTTGTCGAACGGCAGGCTGTTGAGGTGGCGCAGGCTTGAGTAGCCAGTGCCGAAATCGTCGAGGGCGAGCCGCACCCCCAATGTTTTGAGCTCGCCAAGGAGTTCCAGCGCCAGGTCCATGTCCCCGACCAGCGCGCTTTCGGTGATCTCGAGCTCCAGGCGGTGCGGAGGCAGCCCGGCCTCGTCGAGCGCGGCCTGCACCATTGCCGGGAGGCGGCGATCGCGCAGCTGCAGCGGCGAGATGTTGCAGGCGAGGAACAGCTCGGGCGGCCACGTCGTGGCGATGTGGCAGGCCTTGCGCAGGAGACCCTCGGTCATCGGCCCGATCAACCCGAGGTCCTCGGCGATCGGCACGAACTCGGCCGGCGACACCATGCCGCGGGTCGAATGGCACCAGCGCGCCAGCATCTCGAATCCGACCAGGTGCCCGGTGACCATCTGCACCACCGGCTGGAAGTGCGGCATGATGAGGTCGCCGGCGATCGCCTCGCGCAGCTCGCCCTCGAGCCGGGCCCGCACCTGGATCAAGGCATCCATGCTGGGCTCGAAGAAGCAGAACCGGCCACGCCCGTCGGCCTTTGCCCGGTACAAGGCGACGTCGGCGCGGTGCAGGATCGCGTCCGCGAGCGCGTCCTCCGGCTGGGCGAGGGCCAGTCCGACGCTGACGCCGATCTGCACGATCGTTCCGTCGGAGAGCCCGAATGGTTCGCCCAGCGCGGCGATGATCCGACGGGCGAGCTGGGCGGCGGCTTCGCCGTTCGGCAGGTACTGGCTCGCCGGATCGAGCAGGGCGATCAGCGCGAACTCGTCGCCGCCCAGCCGTGCGACCACGTCGCCGGAGCGCGCGATGGCGCGGAGCCGGGCGGCGACCAGTTGCAGAAGCTGGTCTCCCGCAGGGTGGCCGTGCGCATCGTTGACCACCTTGAACCGGTCCAGGTCGAGCAGCAGCAGGCCGACTCCCTCGCCGCTTTGCGCCGCTCCGGCCAGCATGGCCTGCAGCGCCTCGTAGAGGCGGGGCCGGTTGGGCAGGTCGGTCAGGGCATCGGTGCGCGCAACCGTCTCCGTGTAGGCCAGCGCCAGCCGCATCCTCGCATGTCCGTGGAACGCGAAGGCGCCGGCGACGAGGAGGGCAGCCAGCAGCATGAGCCCGGACATCTCCACCCAGGCACGCTCGTTCAGGGCTCTGTTGCGGGCCGCGGCGAGCGTTTCGAGATCCTGGCCAAACGCCTCGATGCCGGACGCATACACCGCCTGGAGGTAGGCGAACTCCGGGCTGTCGAGCAGCGCCCTGGCGCCCTCGCGGTCGCCGGCGGCGGCCCGGGCGAAGGATGCCCTCTCCGTCTGGATCAGGCCACGGCTCGCCTCGTCCGTGGTTTCCGCGAGTGCCGCGCCGACCTCGGGCGTCGCGAGCGCGACCGCCTCGGCGATGGCGGCCGCCAGCTGCGGCCGGGCCTCGTCGTAGCGGGCGACCCAGCGGGCCTCGCCGGATGCCGCCGCCATCCGGGCCGACATGGTGAGCCACTCGTCGAGATAGGCGAAGGTTCCGCGCAGCTCGGCAACGCGCACGGCCTGCTGCGTCGCAAGCCGCATCTCGGCGCGCGTCCCGGTGCCGATCCAGCCGAGCCACACCAGGAAGCACAGCGCCGCCGTCGCGGCCAGCCCGGGCAAGACCCAGCCCGCCGCCCTGGCCGCGCGGGACCCGCCTGCCGATGCGAAGTGACGAGGTTTGAGCGACATGCCGGGGGTGTACGTCATCCAGCTTAACAGAGCGTTGCGTGGCGCAGGGCGGCGGACGCGACCTGCAGGGCAGGCAGGCAAGGCCGGGCTCTCCCTACGCCGGCCATTCCAGCAACCCGGGCGGGCCATCGGAACCTTCGGCCGGCTCCGCCAGGCCCGCCAAGGGCCCTTCCTCCAAGCATGCGCCTTGGAAACTTATCCGTAGGACAAGTGGACGCCAAAGGCGAGCCTCTGGCGGAGTTCGGGGCCATGCCTGAAGCAGGGGCCTCAACCTTGCCCGCCTGTCC
>CAXSES010000180.1:0-6452 GCA_964236225.1 uncultured Acetobacteraceae bacterium | reverse complement strand
CGCGTCGTGGTGATCGGCGCCGGCTTCGGCGGCCTGGCCGCCGCCCTGCGCGCCCGCGCGCTGGGCCACGACGTCAGCGTGGTCGAGCGCCTCGGCCAGCTCGGCGGCCGCGCCAGGGTGTTCGTGCGCGACGGCTACAGCTTCGACGCCGGCCCCACCGTGCTCACCGCCCCGCATCTGTTCGAGGAGCTGTTCGCCCTGTTCGGCGAGCGCCTGGCCGACCACGTTCGCCTGCTCCCGGTCGACCCCTGGTACCGGATCACCTTCCCCGACGGCCGCCACTTCGACTACGGCGGCGACGAGGCGGAGATGGCCCGCAAGGTCGCCGCCTTCGCCCCCGCCGACGCCGACGGCTTCGTCCGCCTCATGGCGCGCACGAAGGCGCTGTTCGAGATCGGCTACGAGCGCTACGGCGCCGCCCCGTTCCACAGCCCGGCCACCATGCTCCGCGTGCTGCCCCACCTGCTGCGCCTGGGCGGCTGGCGCTCGATGCACGCCCTGGTGGCCGCCCACCTGAAGGACGAGTCGCTGCGCAGGGTGTTCACCCTGCAGACGCTGCTGATCGGCGGCCATCCCTACCGCACGCCGGCGATCTACGCCCTGATCCAGCACCTGGAGCGGCGCTGGGGCATCTGGTTCGCGCAGGGCGGCACCGCCTCCGTCGTCGCCGCGCTGGGCGGGCTTGCGCGCCGCCACGGGGTCGCGTTCCATGTGGGCAGCACCGTCGAGCGCATCGCCGTCGAGCACGGGCGCGTCGCCGGCGTCGTGCTGGAGGATGCGACGATGCTGCCGGCAGAGCGGGTGATCGCCAACGCCGACGCCCCCTCGGTCTATGCCGACCTGCTGCCCGCCTCGGCGCGGCGCCGCTGGACCGACCGCCGCCTCGCCCGCGTGCAGCCCTCGATGGGCCTGTTCGTGCTCTACTTCGGCACCACCCGTCAGTACCCCCACGTCGCCCACCACACGATGGTGCTGGGCGAGCGCTACCGCGCGCTGCTCGACGAGGTCTTCGGCACCGCTGGCACGCTGCCGGAGGACCTCAGCCTCTATTTGCACCGCCCCACCGCCACCGACCCCGCGCTGGCGCCGCCCGGCCACGACGCGTTCTACGTCCTCGCCCCCGTGCCCAACCTGCGCGCGCCGATCGACTGGCGCACCGCCGGCCCGATGATGCGCGACCGGGTGGTCGCGATCCTGTCGCGGCGCGGCCTGCCCGACCTCGCGCGCCACATCACCTCCGAAAGCTGGCTCGCCCCCGACGATTTCGCCCGCGACTACCTCAGCCGCGACGGCTCGGGCTTCTCCTCCGCGCCGACCCTGATGCAGTCCGCCTGGTTCCGCTTCCACAACCGCTGCGGCGACGTCGCCGGCCTCTACCTCGTGGGCGCGGGCACCCATCCGGGCGCGGGCGTGCCCGGCGTGCTCACCTCCGCCAAGGTGGTGGAGGCCCTGATGCGCGAGGAGGCGGCGGCATGAGCCGCGACGCGATCCGCGCGCTCGCGCGCCACGGGCGCACCTTCCGCCTGGCGGGCACGCTGCTGTCGCGCGCCGACCTGGACGCGGCGGCGGAGCTCTACGTAGTCTGCCGCGCCGTGGACGACCTGGCCGACGAGGCGCCCGACCCCGCCGCCGCCCGCGCGGCGCTGCTCGCCCTGCGCGCCGAGGTGGGGCAGGGGAGGCGCGCCTCGCCTCTGGCGGCCCGCTTCGCCGCGCTCGGTGCCTGCCCGCGCGCGACGGCGGCGTTCCTCGACACCATCCTGGGCGACCTCGACCCGGTGCGCATCGCCGACGAGGCCGCGCTGGTCCGCTACGCCTATGGCGCCGCGGGCACGGTGGGCGTGCTGATGTGCGGCGTGCTGGGCGTGCGCGACCCCGCCGCGGAGCCGCACGCCGTCGATCTCGGCATCGCGATGCAGCTCACCAACATCGCCCGCGACGTGGTCGAGGACGCCGCGCGCGACCGGCTCTACCTGCCCGCGACCTGGCTGCCCCCCGGCTTCGCGCCGGGCGACGTCGCGCGCGATCACGGCAGCGCCTTCCTGGCGGTGCGGCGCCTGCTGGCCCTGGCCGACCAGCGATACCGCAGCGCCGCCCGAGGATACCGCCACCTGCCGCCGCGCGCGCGCCTCGCGATCCGGGTGGCCGGCCGGCTCTACGAGGAGATCGGCCTGCGCATCCTGCGCGCCGGGCCCGGATACCTGAACGGCGGGCGCTGCATCGTGCCCATGCCCCGCAAGCTGGCCCTGCTGACGGCCGAGGCCGCCTCGATGCTGGCCCGACGCCCTCCCGCGCGGCACGAGGCCGCGCTGCCTGCCCGGCGCGCAGGCCTGACGCTTCCAGGGCGGCGGGCAGGGTTGCAGGGGGCGAAAGGCAGGGAAGCGGCGGCAGGCAAGGCCGGGCTCTGCCCAGACCCGCCCCATGCTTGAACGCGGGGGCGAGCCGCCCCTGGACCGGCTTTACTTGAGTAGTGGTTTCCAAAGGCGAGCCTTTGGCGGGGTCCCCGCTTCCAGGCATGGGGGCAGAGCCCCTGGCCTTGCTCGCTCAAACCGGTCATCGCACCCGACCCCTGGCACAAGGCCGGCCCAGGAGCGGCTCGCCCCTGGCGGAGGTTGAGGCAGAGCCTCGCCCGGCGCGTCGCCCGCGGCTGGCGCTCGCCCTGCGGTAGATGTTGACGCCGGTGCTTGCACTTTCCCCTGTTAGGCGTCACCGTGAACTGCCGCTCCTGATGAAGACGGGGCGACCCGACCGTGGCGGCCGTCACCGCGGGACCATCCCTTGATCCCGCAAGGGAATCGCCCGCCGAGTCTCGCCCCTCCCGGTTCCCCTCGACCGCAAAGCGACGTCCCCAGCGTCCGGCGCGTCGCCCCGATCAAGGAACGAACCGCCCGGCAAGGCCGACCGGCTCCAGTGTTCGGGTCGTGCGTGGATGCCCGGCGCCAAAAGCCGGCATCGCCGAACCATAAAAGGGGATGGACGTGAGAACTCAGGGTACGAACCACACCGTTCTGCCGACGCAAACTGTGCGCCGCGCTCCTCCCGGGCCGCCCGCGTGCGGGTGAGTGACATGCCGATGAACCAGGATGCCGCGGGCCCGCCCCTGTCCCTCGTTTCGCCGCCGGTGGAAAGCGGCGCCGCCCTGTCGGCGGAGCATCGCGCCCTGCGCGTGCTGGCCGGGTTCGCGGAGACCGCGCTGCCCGCCATGCTCCTGCTCTACCTCGCCGCCAACGAACGCAGCGCCGACACCCTGCCCGAGCTGAAGCAGGTCATCGACACGCTGAGCGAGGTCCCAGTGAAGCTCGACGGCCAGGGCGCGGAGCCGATCCATACCGCCGTCGGCCGGCTCTACAGCGTGGTCGGAGCCTTGCGAGGACGCATCGAGTAGCAGCCTCCCAGGCCAACAGCCCCCCGGAGGGCCGGACAGGCAAGAAAGGTTGAGGCTCCGCCTCAAACTCCGCCAGGGGGAGCCCCCCTGGACCGGCTTCCCTTAAGTGGCGCCGGGTCCAGGGGCGGCTTCGCTCCTGGCGGGTCCCCGTCTTCAGGTATGGGGGGCAGAGCCCTGGCCTTGCTTACAGGTCAGTGCCAAAGGCCGCCGGTCCTACACGAAGGCCCCTTCCGGGAAGCGGGCCCGCAGCTCCGCCCCGAGCGCCAGGCCGAGCGCCGCGGCGCTCGACGCCGGGCCGGCGATCGACCCGGTCCGGACGATGCTGCCGTCGCCAGAGGCCAGCAGGCCGTCGAGCCGCACCGACCGGTCCGGCAGCAGGCGCGCATAGGCGCCGATCGGCGTGGCGCACGAGCCGTCCAGCGCCCCCAGCATCGCCCGCTCGGCGGTGGCCGCCACCCGCGCCGCGCGGTCCTCGACCAGAAGCAGCAGCTCGCGCAGCTCCGTCGCGTCCTCGCGCACGGTGACGCCGACGATCCCCTGGCAGGCGGCGGGCAGCATCGCGCTCGCCGGCAGGGCGAGAGAGGCCTCCGCCTCCAGGCCGAGCCTGCGCAGCCCCGCCATCGCCAGCAGGCTCGCCGCGCACACGCCGTGGCGTATCTTGTCCAGCCGCGAGTGCACGTTGCCGCGGAACATCGCGATGCGCAGGTCCGGCCGCACCGCCAGAAGCTGCGCCTGCCGCCTGACCGAGCAGGTGCCGATCACCGCGCCCTGCGGCAGGCAGGCGAACGGGTCCGCCTCGTCCGGCTCGCCGCACTCGTCGCCCAGGATCAGCGCGTCGCGGGCGTCCTCGCGCGCCAGGGTGCAGCCGAGCACGATTCCCGGCGGCAGCTCGGTCTCCAGGTCCTTGAGGCTGTGCACGGCGAGGTGGATGCGCCCGGACAGGAGCTGCTCGTGGATCTCCTTGGAGAACAGCCCCTTGCCGCCGATCTCGGCCAGCACGCGGTCCTGCACGGCGTCGCCGGTGGTGCGGATCACGTGCTCCTGGAACACGTCGAACTCGCGCATCACCGGGCACACCCGGGTCAGGGTCGCCATGAACGCGCGCGTCTGCTGCAGCGCCAGCGGCGAGCCGCGCGTGCCGATGCGCAGCGGCAGCGACGGGTGGTGGCGGGGCGGCACGGGGGCCGGCGCGCGGGCGGGGGCACGGTCGAGCACGGGGCCGGGCGGCGCCAGCAGGTCGGAGAGGGCGTTCATCGGTCGGTCTCCGTCACGGCCGGGGCTCCCGTGCGGGCAGCGCCGGGCCAGGCATGGGATCGGTGGCCATCGCCTGCCCGAACGGGCGGTTCAGCACGACCACGGCGCGGTTCAGGAAGAAGGCGATGCCCACCCAGACCAGGTAGGGCAGCAGCAGCGCCGCCGCGAACCGCGACCACGCCGCGAACGCCAGCACCAGCGCCAGCACGGAGAGCCACAGCGCGGCGGCCTCGGGCAGGGCCCAGTCCGGCCGGCGCAGCTTGAAGAACAGCCCGCTCCACGCGACGTTCAGCACGGCGTTGAGCGCGAACAGCGCCACCACCCAGCCGCGCTCGGAGGCGTCCGCCCCCCGCCAGGCCACCACCGCGGCCCACGCCGTGAGCACGCCGATCGTGGTCCAGACCACAGGGAACGCCCAGCCCGGCGGCTGCCACCAGGGCGTGCGCAGGGCGTTGTACCAGGGCCCGATCTCGGTCAGCAGGCCGCCCAGGAACAGCACGACGGCCACGCCGGCGGCCGGGATCGCGATCTCCCAGCTCACGCCGAGACGAGGCCCGTCAGGTGCGCGATGTTCTTCGCCAGGATGCGCAGGTGCACGATCGGCTTGGCGCGCACCAGCTCCTTGGTCATGTAGGCGGCCCAGGTCAGCTCCTGCACGTCGCGGTCGCGGCAGATGCGCACGAAGCGCTCGCGACGGTCGTCGCTCGAGTACCAGAACCGCTGCATCAGCCCGAGGATGCGGAACACCTGGCCGTGGTCGCGCATGAAGCGGCGCCGCGCCTGCCGCAGCGCGCGCACGTCGCCGCCCTCCACGAAGCGGTCCACCGCCTCGCCCGCGAGCCGGCCGCCGAGCATCGCGTAGTAAAGCCCCTCGCCGGAGGCCGGCGCCACCACGCCGGCGGCGTCGCCCGCCAGCAGGACGCAGCGCCCGTCGTCCCAGCGCCCCAGCGGCTTCATCGGGATCGGCGCGCCCTCGCGGCGCAGCGTCTCCGCGCCCTCCAGCCCGGTCGCGGCCCGCAGCGCCGCCGTCGCGGGCCGCAGGGCGAACCCCTTGCGCGCGCTGCCGAGCCCCACGCTCGTGGTCGGCCCGTGCGGGAACACCCAGCCGTAGAAATCGGGGGACACGCGGCCGTCGTAGTGCACCTGGCAGCTCTCGGGGTCGAAGCCCGGCCCCACGGGCGAGCGGACGATCTCGTGGTAGGCGAACACGTAGCGCATCGACGCGGCGCCCTTGACGCCCGCGGCCCGCGCCACCCCGGAGCGCGCCCCGTCCGCGCCGATCACCGCGCGCGCGCGCAGCGCGAACGTGGCCCCGCTGCCGTCCGACGTCGCCTCGCGGCATCGCACCACGGCGACGCCGTCCTCGCGCGACAGCCCCTCGAACAGCGCCGTGCGCCGCGTGGCGCCGTCGGCCTCGGCCCGCGCCCGGAGCCACTCGTCGAAGCCCTCGCGGTCCACCATGCCGACGAAGCCGTTGCCGACAGGCATGTCCACGGTGCGCGACGAGGGCGCGAACATCCGCGCCGAGGTCGCGCGCGCCACGAGCTGGCTGTCGGGGATGGCGAAATCCTGGATCAGCCGCGGCGGCACCGCGCCGCCGCACGGCTTGACCCGCCCGCCGCGGTCCAGCAGCAGCACCGACCGCCCGCGCTTCGCCAGCTCGGAGGCGGCCGTGGCGCCTGCGGGGCCGCCGCCGACGACGACGACGTCGTAGATCGGCCCGTCCTGCGGAAAGGAGGCAGGCAAGGCTGGGGGGCGAGGCCGCCCCCCAGACCCCGGCGTGACTTGGAGTCCCATGTCGGCCTGCCCCTTTTGT
>CAXSES010000179.1:0-6506 GCA_964236225.1 uncultured Acetobacteraceae bacterium | reverse complement strand
AGGCAGATGCCGAACACCGGCACGTCGCGCGCCAGCACCCCCTGGATCGCCGGCACCGCGTAGGCCGCCGTCGCCGCCGGGTCGCCTGGCCCGTTGGACAGGAACACGCCGTCCGGCTCGTGGCGCAGGATGTCCTCGGCGGTGGCGTCGGCCGGCACGACGGTCACGCGGCAGCCGGCGTCAGCGAGGCAGCGCAGGATGTTGCGCTTGGCCCCGTAGTCCACGGCGACGACGTGGCGCCCCGCCTTGCCGTCGCCGGCGTCCTGCCGCCCGAACCCGTCCGGCCAGGCCCATGTGGTCTGGTCCCAGGCGTAGCTCTGCGTGCACGACACCTGCTTCGCGAGGTCCATGCCCTCCAGGCCGGGCCAGGCGCGGGCGCGCTCGACCAGCCTGGCCACGTTGAAACCGCCGTCGCGGGGATGAGCCAGCACCGCGACCGGCGGGCCGCCGTCGCGGATGCGGATGGCGAGAGCGCGGGTGTCCACGCCCGCGATCCCCGGAACGCCCCGGGCGAGAAGCCAGGCGTCGAGCGTCTGCGCCGCGCGCCACGAGGACGGCTCCGTGATGTCCTGCTGCACGACCAGGCCGAGGGCTGCGATCGTGGTCGCCTCCTCGTCCTCCGCGTTGGCGCCGACGTTGCCGATGTGGGGGAAGGTGAAGGTCACGATCTGCCCGGCGTAGGACGGGTCGGTCAGGGTCTCCTGGTAGCCGGACATCCCGGTGCAGAAGCACAGCTCGCCGACGCGCTCGCCCCCTGGCGCCGTGCGCGCGCCGAAGCCGCGGCCCCAGAGCAGCGTGCCGTCGGCCAGCGCCAGCAGAGCGGTGGCGCCTTCCGGCGGGGTGGCGTCCGGGAGATCGGTCTGGTCCTGCATGGGCGCGGCGCTCCGGAGGGGGGACGGGGGGGACGCCTGCGTCGCGGCGGCGGGATCGGGGGCGGCGCGGTCCGCGGCCTGCATCTCGGCGAAGCTGAGGCCGGTCGCCTCGATGATGGCGGCCCAGTGACGGGTCGGGATCGCGCCGGCCTGGCGCCACTTGCGCACGGCCTCGGTGCCGACGCCGGCGCGCCGCGCCGTGGCGTCCGCGCCGCCCAGGCGAGCGATGATGCTGTCGATCGTGTGCATGACGGACACCATAATGGGAAACAAATTCCCACGACAAGCCTCAACGACAAATGGGAGCTTTCTTCCAAAGGCCGGTCCAGGGGCGCTGCCCCTGGCGGGTCCCCCGCTTTCAGGACGTGGGGCAGAGCCCTGGCCTTGCTTCCTCCTCTGCCTCTATCCCGTGCTAAGACCTGCGCTCCCACCTGACGTGGGCCGCCCCGAGGATCTTGCTCCATGACCGATGCCCCGCTCCGCGACCGTTTCTCCGATGCCCTGAAGGTCGCGATGCGTGCCCACGACGCGCTTCGCACGTCCACGGTGCGGATGATCCTGGCGCGGGTGAAGGACGCCGACATCGCGGCGCGTCCGAGGCTGGACCACGTGGCCGACGACGACGTGCTGGGCCTGCTGCGCGGGATGGTGAAGTCACGGCGCGAGTCGGTGGAGCTTTACGTGCGCGGCAACCGCCCGGAGCTGGCGGAGAAGGAGCGGGCGGAGATCGCGATCATCGAGGAGTTCCTGCCGGCGCAGCTCGACGAGGGCAGCGTGGCGGCGGCGGTGGACGCGGCGGTTGCTGCCGCCAGTGCTGCGAGCATCAAGGACATGGGCCGGGTGATGGCGGAGTTGCGGGCGCGGCACGGGGCGGCGCTCGACATGGCGCGGGCCGGCGCGCTGGTGAAGACGCGGCTCTCGGCCTGAGCCGGGCCGACTGACCCGCCCCGCCCGGACCTTTCATGGCCCTGCCGCCCCATTTCCTCGACGAGCTGCGCGCGCGCACGCCGATGTCCGCGCTGGTCAGCCGGCGCGTCAAGCTCGCCCGCTCCGGCCGCCAGTGGAAGGGCTGCTGCCCGTTCCACGGCGAGAAGTCGCCCTCGTTCTACGTGTACGAGGACGGCTACCACTGCTTCGGCTGCGGGGCGCACGGCGACGCCATCAGCTTCGTCATGCAGACCCAGGGTTCCGGCTTCATGGAGGCGGTGCAGTCGCTTGCCGCCGAGGCCGGGCTCGATGTGCCCAAGGCCACGCCGGAGGCTGCGGAGGCGGAGCGCCGCCGGCTCGACCTGCACGGGGTGCTGGACGCGGCGTGCGCGGCGTACCGCCGCCGCCTGCGCGCGCCGGACGGGGCAGGGGCGCTGGCCTACCTGCTCGGGCGCGGGCTGAGCGAGGCCACGATCGAGGCGTTCGCGCTGGGCTGGTCGGGCGAGGGCAGGGGGGCGCTGGCCGCCGAGCTGGCGCCGCAGGGCGTCACGCCCACGCAGCTCCTCCAGGCCGGCCTGCTGCGCGAGCCAGACGGCGGCGGCCCTGCGCGCGAGCTGTTCTTCAACCGGGTGATGTTCCCGATCCGCGACCGCACCGGGCGGATCATCAGCTTCGGCGGACGCACGCTGGGCGACGGCCAGCCGAAATACGTCAACGGCCCTGAGACCGAGCTGTTCTCCAAGCGGCGCACGCTCTACGGCCTCGACCGCGCGCGAGAGGCGGTGCGGCCCAGGCCCGGCGCCGAGCCCGCCGAGGTGGTGGCGGTCGAGGGCTACATGGACGTCATCGCGCTGCACCAGGCCGGCTTCGGCGCGGCGGTGGCCCCGCTCGGCACCGCGCTGACGGCCGAGCAGATGGAGGCGCTGTGGCGGCTCTCGCCCGCGCCGGTGCTGTGCTTCGACGGCGACGGCGCGGGCACGCGGGCGGCGGCGCGGGCGGCGGACGTGGCGCTGCCCCTGCTCGGCGTCGAGCGCAGCCTGTCGATCGCCACGCTGCCGAGCGGCCAGGACCCGGACACCCTGGTGCGCGGCGGCGGCCCGGCCGCGTTCCGGGCGGTGCTGGCGGCGAGGACGGCGCTGCCGGCGGCGATCTTCGCGCTGACCCGCACTCAGGTGGGCGACGGCAGCGAGGAGCAGCGCGCCCGCCTCGCCCAGGCGCTCGACGACAAGGCGAAGCTGATCCCGCACGCCGCCCTGTCCTACGAGTTCCGCCAGACCTTCCGGGGTCTGCTGAACGCCCGCCGCCAGGCCGCGCGCGCCAGGGCCTACGCCGCGAGGTTCCCTGGCGACGCGGCGGGCCGGGCGGGCCTGGACGCTGCGGGATCGTCGCCCGCGCTGAGCGCGGGCCGGCGGGGCGGGATGGCGGAGGGCAGGCCGGAGCAGCTGCGCCATCTCGCCGCGATCGTGCTGCATCACCCCGACCTGATCCACGACGTGGAGGAGGCCTGGTGCTCCCTGGCGCTGCCCGACGACCAGCAGCGGCTGCGCGACGCGGTGCTGCGCTGGTCCGAGCACGCCGGGACGCTTGAATCGGCGGCGCTGCTCGCCCACCTAGCCCAATTCGGTTTCGCCGAGGACGTGGCGCGGATCACCGCCATGGCGCCGCAGCGGCTGACTGCCGCGGCGCTGCCGGATGCGATGCCGGCGGAGGCGGAGACCGCCTGGTGGGGCTATTTCGGCCAGCTGCACCGACCGGAGCTGGAACGCGAGGTCGCCGCGGCACAGAGCGCCATGGCGGCGTCGCTGACGGAGTCGACACAGCGCCGGCTTGCCACGCTGGCCGCGGCGCTGAACAAGCTCCGCCACGACGACCAGGGCGAGGAGAACGCCTTCTGAGGGCCGCGAACGGGACGCCGCGCGCCTGATTCCTGCGTGCGGGCGTCGTATTCCTGCACGCGGCTAAGGAACGGACTACAACCGTTCGCCTCGTGACGGGTTGAGGAACGCCGGCTGGTCGTCAGGCCGGGCGGCAGAACATTCGGAGTGTTGAGCATGGCGACGAAGCAGGCCGGGACCACGGAGGGCGCCACCGCCGACCAGGACGCCGACACCACGCTGCTCGACACCCAGTCCGCCGCCGTCAAGCGGCTGCTCGCCCGCGGCAAGGAGCGGGGCTACATCACCTTCGACGAGCTGAACGCCGTCCTACCGCCCGACCAGATGTCGTCCGAGCAGATCGAGGACGTGATGGCGATGCTCAGCGAGATGGGCATCCAGGTCGTCGAGAACGAGGACGAGGACGGCGGCGACGCCCCCAAGCCGGAGAAGCCCGAAGGCGAGGCGGAGACCGAGGGCGGCGGCGGCGAGTCCGCCGGCAACGTCGACGAGGAGAGCCTCGGCCGCACCGACGACCCGGTGCGCATGTACCTGCGCGAGATGGGCAGCGTCGAGCTGCTGTCGCGCGAGGGCGAGATCGCCATCGCCAAGCGCATCGAGGCGGGCCGCGACATGATGATCGGCGGCCTGTGCGAGAGCCCGCTCACCTTCCGCGCCATCATCGCCTGGCACGAGGCGCTCAAGGGCGGGCGGATGCTGCTGCGCGACATCATCGACCTGGAGGCGACGCAGGGCGCGGGCGCGCCGCCGCCCGAGGAGGTCAGCGAAGGTGCCGCCGACGGGGCCAGCGACAACTTCGAGGCGGAGAGCCGCGAGGAGATCGAGGACGGCGAGGAGGGCGAGGGCACCAGCCTGTCGCTGTCCGCGCTGGAGGAGAAGCTCAAGCCGGAGGTGATCGCCAACTTCGAGGACATCGAGGCGCTCTACAAGAAGCTGCACAAGGTGCAGGCGCGCCGGCTGGACAGCTTCACCAGCGGCGAGGAGATCAGTTCGCGCTCGGAGAAGAGCTACGACAAGCAGCGCGACGAGCTGGTCGGCAAGGTCGAGCAGGTCCGCCTGCACAACAACCGCATCGAGGAGCTGGTCACCCAGCTCAAGCAGCTCAACCAGCGCCTCAACCAACTCGAGGGCCAGATCCTGCGCACCGCGGAGAGCTGCAAGATCTCTCGGGACGACTTCCTCGCCCGCTACCGCGAGCACGAGCTGGACCCGAACTGGCTGGAGACGGTCGCCAACCTGCCGGGCAAGGGCTGGAAGGTGTTCGCCGCCAAGCACTTCGACCAGGTCGCCGAGCTGCGCACCCGCGTCGGCGCGGTCGCCAACGACACCGGGCTGCCGGTCGCGGAGTTCCGCCGCGTCTATGCCACCGTCAGCCGCGGCGAGCGTGATTCCGCGCGGGCGAAGAAGGAGATGATCGAGGCCAACCTGCGCCTCGTGATCTCTATCGCCAAGAAGTACACGAACCGCGGCCTGCAGTTCCTGGACCTGATCCAGGAAGGCAACATCGGGCTGATGAAGGCGGTCGACAAGTTCGAGTACCGCCGCGGCTACAAGTTCAGCACCTACGCGACCTGGTGGATACGCCAGGCGATCACCCGCTCGATCGCCGACCAGGCGCGCACAATCCGCATCCCCGTGCACATGATCGAGACGATCAACAAGCTGGTGCGCACCAGCCGCCAGATGCTGCACGAGATCGGCCGCGAGCCCGCCCCGGAGGAATTGGCGGAAAAGCTCGGAATGCCGCTGGAGAAAGTGAGAAAAGTCCTCAAGATCGCCAAGGAGCCGATCAGCCTGGAGACGCCGATCGGCGACGAGGAGGACAGCCATCTCGGCGACTTCATCGAGGACAAGGCGGCGATCATCCCGCTCGACGCCGCCGTGCAGGCCAATTTGCGCGAGGCCACGACGCGGGTGCTGTCCTCGCTGACGCCGCGCGAGGAGCGGGTGCTGCGCATGCGCTTCGGCATCGGCATGAACACCGACCACACGCTGGAGGAGGTCGGCCAGCAGTTCAACGTGACCCGCGAGCGCATCCGCCAGATCGAGGCCAAGGCGCTGCGCAAGCTCAAGCATCCCAGCCGCAGCCGCAAGCTCCGCTCGTTCCTGGATGACTGAGGCGCGCACCATGCTGCACGCCTCGCAGGCCGCGCGCGAGCCGGTCACCCGGATCGGCGTCACCGTCACCTTCCTGCGCATGGCCGAGCGGCCGGCCGCCCCCGCCCGCGCCCTGCCGCAGGACGCCGTGCTGCTGCGGGTGCCGTGCTGCTCCGTGCCGTTCTACCGCTACCTCTACGCCACGGTGGGCGGCGCCCACGCCTGGTGGCTGCGCCGTATCATGCCCGACGACCAGCTCGCCCTCCTGCTCGCCAACCCGCTGGTGTCGATTCACGTGCTGTATCGCGGCGCCGAGCCGGCCGGCTTCTTCGAACTGGACGGGCGCGGCCGGCCCGACATGAATCTGAGCTATTTCGGCCTGATGCCCTGGGCGGTCGGCACCGGGCTGGGCACCGCCTTCCTGCGCGCCGCCGTGGACCTGTGCTGGGCGCAGGACCCGCGCGGGGTCACTGTCAACACCTGCTCCGCGGACCACGCCAACGCGCTGCCGGCCTACCTGAACGCGGGGTTCCGCCCGACGCGCAGCGTGCGCGAGGTCTGGGACATCCCGAACCGCCTGGGCATGACGCCGCCGCAGCACCTGCGGGTGTGAGGCAAGCAAAGCCAGGGGCTCTGCCCCCATGCCTCAAAGCAGGGACCCCGCCAGGGAGAGCCCCTCTTGCACTGGCCTCTCCTGAGTTGCGCCGGGTCCAGG
>CAXSES010000178.1:0-6522 GCA_964236225.1 uncultured Acetobacteraceae bacterium | reverse complement strand
GGCAGAGCCTCTGGCCTTGCCTGCTTCTGCCTTGCCCATTTCCCCGCTTCCATGCCGAGTCTCCTCCAGTGCTTGGCGACATGCCTCCAGACAGGATTTCGGCCATGATCCGCAGCGTGTTGTTCGACACCGAGACCACCGGGCTCGACCCGCTCACCGGCGACCGGGTGATAGAGATTGCGGCCATCGAGCTGATCGGCGACCTGCCCACGGGCCGGCGTTTCCACTGCCTGCTCGATCCGGAGCGCGACATCCCGCCCGAGGCGTCGCGCGTGCACGGTTTTTCCCGCGCGGACCTTGCCGGCAAGCCGCGTTTCGCGGACGTCGTTGACGAGTTCCTGGCGTTCTGCGGCGAGGACCGGCTGATCGCGCACAATGCGCCGTTTGATTTCGGCTTCGTCAACGCAGAACTGGCGCGGCTGAAGCGGCCGTCGCTGGACGGGGCCCGGATGGTCGACACGTTGGCGATGGCCAAGACCCGGTTTCCCGGCATGCCGAACAGCCTGGACGCGCTGTGCCGGCGGTTCGGGATCGACCTGTCGGCGCGCACCACCCACAACGCGGTGCTCGACTGCACGCTGCTGGCCGAGGTGTACGTCGAGCTGACCGGCGGCCGGCAGCGCGGCCTGGCGCTGGTGGCGTCGGCCGGGGCGACGCCGTCGGTGTCGTACCGCCACGAGGGTCCCAGGGTGGCGCGCGCCGTTGCCGTGAGCGAGGCCGAGCTTGCCGCCCATGCCGCCTTCCTGGCGCGTCTGACGGAACCGCTTTGGCGCGCGCCCTGAGGCGTCGTGCGCTCCGGCTGCTGGCCGCGGCGGTGGCGCTGGCCTCGGTGCTGGCGTGCTGGAGCCTGTCGCGTCGGATGGAGCAGGCGGCGGTCCTGGCCACAAGAAGCGACAACCTCGCCAGGGCCGTGGAGACGGCAGTCGCTGCACTTCAGGACAGCGTCACGCGCGCCGAGTTCGCGGCGCAGGGCCTTCGTCCCGGATGCTGCGTGCGCTCCCCGGCCGGAGAGCGCCCTGCCGACGGTGCAGATGAAGCGGCCGGCCCTCCGGCAACAGGACTGGACGCCGTCACGCCCGGAGCAGGCGCAGCGGGGCCGGCGCCGTCAGAGGCTGTCCGTAGCGGCACGATTCCAGAGCCAGGCCGAAGCGGCGAGCCGGACGACTACTGGCGTGCAGAGGCGGAGGCCACGCGCCAGCTCGACACCCTGCACGGGTTGTCGCTCAGGCCTGGCCTCGAATGGCTGCCGCAGACCCTTGTCGACCTGCGCGATGCGTCCCTGGCACAGATGGCGGCGACGGACGATGCGCTCCGCCGTCCCGAAGCGGGGAAGAATGCCGTCCCCTCTCCGGGGCGCAAGGAACACCCTGACAGCAGAATGGACGTGCTGGTCGGGAAGGTCCGCAGCGAAGCCGACGACCACCGGCGCGACATCGTGGCCACGCTCCTTGCCCAAACGACGCGGGACCGGCAACGGCTCGGGGCGGCAGCCCTGATCGGGGCGGCCCTGTTCTCCGCCCTGATGCTTGCCGCAGGGCGGCGCGGATCGACCGCGCCGACGCGACTGGAGGATGGCCTCTCACCCATCGTGGAGCCCGAAGCGTCATGCCCCGATGGCGTGGAGCATCCCGTTCCGGACGCTGCACGCGGCCTACCGCCGCTCTCGCGTCCGGGCGCAAGCCCGACGGCGTTGAGTATCCTGCTGGTGGAGGACAACGCCATGGTCCGGTTCAGCCTGGAGATGATGCTAGCCGACCTGGGCCACAGGGTGAGCGCGGCCGCCAACGCAGCCGAGGCGATACAACTGGCGGAAGCCGACCCCGACGTCCTGGTGACGGATCTGGGCCTTCCCGACCTGGATGGCCTCGCCCTTGTCACTCATTTGCGGGCGCGGCGCCCCGAACTGCGGGTGGTCATCGCGTCGGGCCGGCCTGGCTCCGCCGCGGGCATGGTATGGCTGCAAAAACCGTTCAACGCGGATCAGCTCCGGTGCGCGGTGGAGGCCAGCGAGGCGGCGGGCGCCTCGGCAGGGTGAACGCGGCCTGACCTCACGCCACTGCCCTCTGAATGTGACCGGTGAGGAAGACAAGGCCAGAAGCTCGCCTTCGGACCCCGTCGAAAACCCGCCTTTGGAGCCCCTTGCTCAAGGAATGGGTTTCCAAAGGCCTCAGGCCTTTGGCGGGTCTGGGCAGAGCCCAGCCTTGCTTGCTGACAGGTCAATGTCGGAGCCGTCAGACTATAACCCCCACTGCCCAAGCCCAAGTCACAGCAGCCCATTGATCATGGGTAGGCGGGGTTGTCGCATGGAAAACAGGGGCCCTGGCGCATTCGAGAACCAAATCCAGTCGGAGATGAGGGCGACAGACAGATGTCGCATCTGCCGCCTGCAGGCATCAGTACCCCGGATAATAGGCCGGAGGCGCTGCGTAGTAGGCAGGGGGCGGAGCGTACACCACTGGCGGCGCGTAGTACACGGGCGGCGGCGCCACTGCGTAGCCAAGTGCCGCGCCACCGGCGATGCCCAGCAATGCTCCTGCGACGATGCCCGGCCCAAAGCCGAAACCCCGACCGTAGCCACGCCCGCCATAGCCATAACCATGACCGCCACGGTATCCGCCGTAGCCACCGTGGAACCCGCCATAGCCGCCGCGATACTGCGCCTGCGCGGCAGGCGCGAACGCCATGCCCACCAGCACCGGAGCAGCCAGCAGAAGACGCGAAACGCGAACCATGTCGCTTATCCTCGTTCGTCGCGGCACAAACCGCCGCTGAGAATGGAAATATGGACGCCCAACATGGCAAAACCGGGGCAAAGACGCCTCCGGCGAACACGCTTCCGGGAGCAATCAGGACGCCTTCGATCCGTGCCCGACCGCGGGGCTTGTGAAGAAAGCAAGACCGGAACCTGGCCAGACCCGCCAAGGACTTCCTCTGCCAGGCACGGTGACTTCGGGCCTCTTCCTCAAGCCAGTGGACTGCAAACGCGAGCCAGCGGCTACGTCCGAAGGCAGAGCCTCCGACGTCGCCTTGCCTCCGGCAGTCCGGCCCTATCCCACCGTCAGCCGCGCCACATACCCAACCCATGCCAGCAACGGCAGCGCGAGCATGGTGGCCGGCCGCCACACCCGCCAGCTCGCCACGGCCAGCCCCAGCGCCGCCCCGCAGATCGCCGCGTCCCCCGCCAGGCCGAGCAGGCGGCTGTCCAGCCCGGCGGTGTAGACGGGATAGGACAGGCACAGCAGCCACACCGCGTCCGCCGCGCGCGCCTGCCAGGTGCCGCGCAGCCCCGCACGCGCCGTGCCGAGCAGCACGCCGAGCCCGACCCAGGCCAGCGCCACCACCCAGGCCGCCGGCACATCGGGTTCGGCGTCGCCGCCCAGCGACAGGGTCCATACCAGGGCCAGGACCACCAGCGCGCCGCCGGCATAGAGAACCGGGTCCAGCGCCGCCGGGCGCACCTCGCGCAACGCCGCGCGGCGCAGGACCGCCGCCAGCGTCGCCACCAGCCCGAACATCAGCACCTGCCCCGCCGGGTGCGGCCCGAACCCCAGCGCCAACTCCGCGCCCATCACCCGCGCCGGCGGGATGTGCGTCGCCAGCGCATACCAGGCGTATTCCAGCCCCGCCGTCACCGCGCACGCGGCCAGCGCCAGAAGCGGCAACACCGCGAGGCTGCGGTCGCGCCCGGCCGGCAACGCGCGCCACAGCATCGCCCACGCGAACACCCCGCCGTAGAGCACCGCCTGCCCGACATCGGCCTTGGACTGCAGGAAGAAGTGGAACAGCGCCAGCCCGGCCAGCGGGTAGGCCAGGCGGTGCAGCCGCTTCCAGTTCCGGCCCATCCGACGCATCGCCTCGTTGGTCGAGCTGGCCGCCAGCGCCCCCAGCCCGCACAGCGCCACGAAGCCGATCGTCAGATAGAACCTGCGCACGATCTCCAGCGCCACATGCCCCAGGTGCCAATCCTCCTGCACGACGTAGAGCGCCAGGTGCGCCGCGGCGTACAGCGCCGCCGCCACGCCCACCATGCGCCGCACCGCGAGCACGCCTGGCCACGCCGCCAGCACGCGCGCCGGCCTGATCAGCAGCGAGAGCAGCAGCAGCCGGCACGCCCACAGCCCCGCGCCGAGGATCAGCGCCTTCACCGGCCGTGCGCCCAGGGCATCCAGCCACCATGCGGCGGCGAGCCACAGCGCCGGGGCGAACAGCAATGCGAACACCGCGGCCTTGAACGGCGAGAACCGGCCGCCGCGGTCGGTCCAGGGGCGCCCCGCCCCACCCATCGCCGCGACGGGCCGCGCGCGACCGGCCCCTCGCGGCGACCCGGAGACGCCCTGCGCCGCCGGAGCGCGCGCGCTCACCGACGCCCCTCCTGCGGCGCGGGTCCCTGCGGCGGCGACGGGGCGCCATCCGGTGCCGCGACGTGGCGGTATCCGTCGGGAACCTGGAACAGCACCATGTCCTGCGGCTCGTAGCGGACCTTGGTCGCCTCGATCATCACGCTCCCCCGCGAAGCGGCGCGCAGCAGCACGCCATCCCGTGTCAGGCAGACGGTGGTGGCGCTGCCCTGCATGTCCGTGGTCCGCCACTCGGTGCACGACGTCGCCGCGACCGTGTCCTCGCCCAGACGCTCGAACCGGGCGCCGGACGGCGCGGCGTCGCCCAGGCCGGGCGGCGTCGGCATGTCGATCACCTCGCGCGGGCCGACCTGCACCATCTGCATCCGCCGTGCAGCGTAGTCGACGATCATGAACACGCCCTCGCCGGGCGGGTCCACGCGCAGCCGCCGCTCCGCCACCCGCCAGCGCAGGCGCTGCGTCGGGCCGGGCCGGTCGGCGGCACCGGGAGGCGTCGGCATGCGGTACACCACATCGACGTCGCGGGTCGGGACCAGCAGCGGCCGGTCCTCGGCCCGCACGCCCGCCGCCGCGAGGCACAGCGCCGCCGCCAGCAGCCCGGCAGCGGCGCGCCTCATTGCCCGCCGCCGAAACTCGGCAGGGTCATCTGATGGAAGTCCGCAGGCGGCACGAACAGCGACGGCGCCAGAGCGCCGTAATGCACCTCGGTCGCCACCAGCGAGCCCTGCCGCCCGCGCGCATCGGTGCCGGCGAAGCGCAGCAGCACGCCGTCGGCGGTGACGCAGCCGACGCCGGCGCCGCGCGAGGAGCGCACCCGCCACTCCTCGCAGGGCAGGCCGGCCACGGTGGCGCCGCCGGCGCGGGTGAACCGCATCCCCGGGTCGAGCAGGTATTCCTCCAGGCTGCGCCCGCGCCCGGGCAGCGGCGAGTACATGTGCAGGCCGCTCAGAATCAGCACACCCTGCCCGGAGACAGGGTCGAGTAGCAGCGAGGTGGAGTCGCCGCTGTCGATCCTGACGCGGCGCAGGTCGGCGGCGATCTGCGCACGCACCTGGCGCACGGGCACCTGCGGCGCGTCCACGTCGTAGCTCACGGTGACGTCATGGGCGGGCCGCAACAACGGCCGGTCCTGTGCCGCGTCGGCCACACCGGGCAGGATGCTCCCTGCGAGCAGCGTCGCCGCGGCGGCCAGGCCGCGCCGCGCGGGCCGGAACGCAGAAGAACGAGGCCGGCGGAAGGCAGAGCGATGGGTGTCCATCCTGCCGAGGTGTGACAGCGCGCAGCCGCCGTCAAGCCGCCGCGGCCGGAGGCGCGGGGCGCTGCCGTGCCGCTTACCCTTGCTTGCCGGCGTGGGTGCATCTACGCAGGCCCGTCCTGCAGACGAGCGACATACGAGTGACACAAGCCAGCTCCACGCCCCCCCGCCTGAGACCTCCTGGCCTGCGCCCGCCGCTGCGGCCGCGCCTCACGCCGCACAAGGCGCTTGACGCCGACGACGTGCGCGCCGCCTACCGCCGCTGGGCCGGGGTGTATGACCAGGCGTTCGGCGGCGTCTCCGCCCATGGCCGGCGTCAGGCGGTGGCCGCGGTCAACGCGCTCGCCGGCACACGGGTGCTTGAGGTCGGCGTTGGCACAGGCCTCGCCCTGCCGCACTACGCAAGCGTCAAGCGGATCACCGGCATCGACCTGTCCGGCGCCATGCTGAACCGTGCCCGCGCCCGGGTCGCCGAGGACCGCCTCGCCACTGTCGAGCAGCTCATCGAGGGCGACGCGGAGGCCACCGGGCTGCCCGCCGCCTCGTTCGACATCGCGGTGGCGATGTTCGTGGCCTCCGTCGTGCCCCATCCCCGCCTGCTGATGGCGGAGATGCGGCGCGTGGTGCGGCCGGGCGGGCACATGCTGTTCGTCAACCACTTCGCCGCCGAGCGCGGGCCACGCTGGTGGATGGAGAAGGCGTTGGCGCCGGCGTCGCGCGCCCTGGGCTGGCACCCGGACTTCTCGATGGCCGCCTTGATGTCGACAGAGGAGCGCGGGCGGGCCAGGGTGTCGCCGGTGCCGCCGCTCGGGTTGTTCACCCTGGTGCAGCTCGTCAACGGGGCGGACAGCTAGGCAAGGCCAGGGGCTCTGCCCCTGGACCCCGCCAAAGGCTCGCCTTTGGAAACCC
>CAXSES010000177.1:0-6565 GCA_964236225.1 uncultured Acetobacteraceae bacterium | reverse complement strand
CGCCCGTCCTCGCGCCCATCCTCTCGCCCTCCTTCGCGCCCGTCTTTGGGTCCTCCTTCGCGCGCCGCCTCGCGCGCCGACAGAGTCACCGTGCCGCCGCGCGGCGTGTGCTGCACCGCGTTGAGCACCAGGTTGCCCAGCGCGCGGCCGAGCAGCTCCGGGTCCAGCGTCGCGTGCCCGCCGCCCGCCTCGACACGCAGCGCCACGCCCGCCGCCCCGGCCTGCGCGCGGTGCTCGGCGGCGACCGCCTCCAGCAGCGATGTCAGCGCCACCGCGCGCGGCCGAGGCAACGGGCGCTGCGTCATCGCCAGCAGCGACGAGACCAGGCGGTCGAGCCGCGCGACCTGGTCCAGGATCACCTCGATCGCGCGGCGGCGGCGCGCGTCGTCGCCGTGGCGCGCGCTCTCCGCGCGGATGCGCATCGCCGCCAGCGGGTTGCGGACCTCGTGCGCCACCCCGGCCGCGACCCTGCCCAGCGCGGCCAGCCGCTCCGAGGCCGCCACCTGCAGCGCCAGGGCGTCGGCGTGCGCCCTCGCCTCTGCCAGCCGCCGCCCGGCCTCGTTCAGCGCGGAGACGACGCGGTCCAGCTCGCGCTCGCCGGTGGGGCGCAGCTCGGGCAGCGCGCCGGCGCGGTGCGCGCGCAGCGCGCGCTCCATCGCGCGCAGGCTGCGCCGCCAGCCGAGCGCCAGGCGCGCGAGCCACAGCGACATCCCCGCCACCAGCGCCAGCAGCACCCCGAGCCCCGCCTGCAGAGACCCCAGCCCGGCCACGGCGCGCACCCGCAGCATCGCCCACGCCGTGACGCCGTCCAGCGGCCCTGGCAGCGGGCACGCCGCCAGCAGCAGCATCCCCGCGCCGGTCGCCGCGCGCTGCGTCACGGGCTGGTCCTCACGGGCGGCGTCGCGGTTCGCCGACGCGATGCGCGCCGCCTCGGCCGCGGGGAGGTCGGTCTTCGGGCCGCCGCCCTCGTAGGTGGGGTAGGCGTAGGCCAGCGCGGACTCGCCCTGCCAGATCCCGCCTTCCACGCCCGGCTGCCCGCGCAGCGCGAGCGCGACCGCCGCCGCCAGCCCGGCGCGGGTGTCGGCGTCGAGCGGGCCGCCGCGCCAGCCAGCGACGTAGAAGGCGTAGCGGTCGCGGATCAGGCCGCAGGCGCCGGCGACCACCGCCTCGCCGCGCTGCGCCTGCGCCGCGGTGGTCTGCGCGTAGAGCTGGAGCAGCAGCAGCGCCACCGCGGCGCAGGCCGCGAGCGACATCGCCCAGAGCGCCAGGAGACGGGAGGCCAGGGAGGGCATCAGCGCGTCGTAGCACCGGGGGGCGGGAGGATACGAAAGAGGCAAGGTTGAGGCTCTGCCTCAAACTCCGCCAGGGGAAGGTCCCCTGGACCGCCTTCCCTTAAGTTGCGCCGGGTCCAGGGGCGGCTCGCCCCTGGCGGGGTCCAGGGGCAGCGCCCCTGGCCTTGCCTGCCTTCGCGCCGCGCTTCCCTTTGCCCGCCGGCCCCGCTACCAACCTCCCGTCCCAATCGAGAGACGCTGCCCGCGCCATGGACCAGGCCGCCCGGACCCTCGCTTTGCCCAAGTGCCCCACCGGCATCGCGGGCTTCGACGCCATCACCCTGGGCGGGCTGCCGCGCGGCCGGCCCTCCCTGGTGTGCGGCCGCGCCGGCTGCGGCAAGACCCTGTTCGCCATGACCTTCCTGGTGCGCGGCGCCATGGAGCTCGACGAGCCCGGCGTGTTCATGAGCTTCGAGGAGACCGGCGAGGACCTGGCGCAGAACGTCGCTTCTCTGGGCTACGACCTGCCCGCGCTGATCGCGGGCGGCCGGCTCGCCATGGACCACGTCCGCCTGGAGCGTTCCGAGGCCGAGCAGACCGGCGAGTACGACCTGGAGGGGCTGTTCGTCCGGCTGGGGCACGCGATCCGCGGCGTGGGCGCGAAGCGCGTGGTGCTCGACACGCTGGAGGCGCTGTTCTCCGGCCTCGACGACACCGCGCTGCTGCGCGCGGAGCTGCGGCGGCTGTTCGGCTGGCTCAAAGAGCAGGGCGTCAGCGCGGTCATCACCGCCGAGCGCGGCGAGGGCGCGCTGACCCGCCACGGGCTTGAGGAGTACGTCTCTGACTGCGTGGTGCTGCTCGACAACCCGGTCAGCGGCGGCATCACCACGCGCCGACTGCGGGTGGTGAAGTACCGCGGCTCGGCGCACGGCGCCGACGAGTACCCGTTCCTGATCGACGCGGAGGGCATCACGGTGCTGCCGGTCACGGAGGCGGCGCTGGAGCACGACGCCAGCGACTCCGCCGTGTCCACGGGGATCGGCGGGCTCGACGCGATGCTGGGCGCCGGCGGGTTCTACCGCGGCTCCTCCGTGCTGGTCTCCGGCGAGGCGGGCACCGGCAAGACCAGCCTCGCCAGCCATTTCGTCGACGCCGCGTGCCGGCGCGGCGAGCGCTGCGTCTACTTCGCCTACGAGGAGAGCCCCCGCCAGATCGTGCGCAACATGCGCTCCATCGGGCTCGACCTCGCGCCGTGGGTGGAGGCGGGCCTGCTGCGCTTCAAGGCGGCGCGGCCCAGCCTTTACGGCCTGGAGACGCACCTCGCGCGGATGTATCGCGACATCGAGGAGTTCCGGCCCGCCGCCGTGATCGTGGACCCGATCTCCAGCCTGCGCGGCGAGGCGGGCGACGTGCACGCCACGCTGCTGCGCATGATCGACCTGCTGAAGGGCCGCGGCATCACGGGGTTCATGATCAACCTGATCGCGGGCGGCGGGATGGTGGACGGCACGGAGGGCGGCATGTCCTCGCTGATGGACACCTGGCTGTCCGTGGTGAACCTGGAGAGCAACGGCGAGCGCAACCGCGCGCTCTACGTGCTCAAGTCGCGCGGCATGAGCCACTCCAACCTGGTGCGCGAGTTCCAGATGACCGATTCGGGCGTGCGCCTGGTCCCGGCCTACCTGGGCCCCTCCGGGGTGCTGACCGGCTCTGCGCGCTACGCCCGGGAGAACCAGGACCGCGACGAGGCACGCCGGCGCGACCTCGACGCAGAGCGCCGAGTCCGCGAGGCGCAGCGCCGCCGCGCCGCGCTGGCGCGCCAGATCGAGGAGCTGCGCGCCGCGCTCGACGACGAGGACGAGGATCTGCGCCAGCTCGGGCGACTGGAGACGGAGCGCCACGCCGCCGGCGCCGCAGAGGGCCGCGAGATCGCGGCGCGGCGCGGCGCGGCCCCGGGCGACGTGACCCCGGGCGACGTGACCCCGGGTGACGTGACCCGGAGCGGCGCGGCCCGAAGTGACGCGGCCCGGAGCGGCGGCAAGTGAGCGGGCACGACCCGGTCGCCGGGCGGGACGGCGGGCAGGATTCCGGGCCGGAGGGGACGCGGGACTCCGTGGCGCAGGCGGGGCCGCACGCCCACGGGGAGGACACGCCCGCCGGGCGCGAGGCGGCGGATGCGGACACGCACACCCTGCGGCTCTACGTCGCCGGCGAGACCGTGCGCTCCAGGACCGCGCTGGCCAACCTGCGGCGCATCTGCGAGGAGCACCTGGCGGGGCGCTACACGATCGAGGTGATCGACCTGCTGGAGCATCCGCAGCTCGCCGCCGGCGACCAGATCCTCGCGGTGCCGACCCTGGTGCGCCACCTGCCCACGCCGATCAAGCGCGTCATCGGCACGCTCTCGAACACCGACAGGGTGCTGGTGGGACTCGACCTGCGCCCGGCCGGCTGAGGCCGTGGCCGAGCCCACGGCGGCGACGCCCCAGGGCGCCGCCCCGGACAATGCCGCCCAGGACGGCGCCCAGGACGCCGCCCTGGGCCTCGCCCCGCAGGTGCGGGAGGCGGACGAGGCGGCCTCGCATGTGCTGCGGCTCTACGTCGCTGGCACCACCGCCCGCTCCGCGCGCGCCATCGCCACCGCGCGCCGCCTCCTGGAGGCCCGGCTGCCCGGGCGCTACACGCTCGCCGTGGTGGACATCTACCAGGACCCGGACGCGGCCAGGACGCACCAGATCGTCGCCGTGCCCACGCTGATCCGGCTGCGGCCGCTGCCGGCGCGCCGGCTGATCGGCGACCTGTCGGACCAGGCGCGCGTGCTCGCGGCGCTGGGGCTGGAGCCGTGACCGCGGGCGGGACCCCTGCCCCCGATGCCTGGAGGCAGGGTCCCCGCCAGGGGCTCGCCTCTGGAAATTGGCCTCCGACATCAGCGGCCGGGTTCGCCGCTTCGTCCGCAGGCAAGGCTGGGCTCCCCCTCCGCTGCCCATTCCAATGGCCCAAGCGGGCCACCGGAACCTTCGGGCAGCTCCGCCCAGACCCGCCCCTGCTTTCAAGGCGGGGGGCGAGCCGCCCCTGGACCCGGCGCGACTTAAGCAAGGGACTCCAGAAGCGGGCCTTTGGCGGGGTCGCCGCTTCCAGGCAGGGGGGCAGAGTCCCTGGCCTTGCCTGCTGCTCCACTGTCCGGCGGGCGCCGTGAGTTCCGCCAGGGATGACGCGCTGCGCAGCGAGGTGCTCGACCTGCGCGAGCGGCTGCGCGAGGCGGAGGAGACCATCGAGGCGATCCGCCAGGGCGACGTGGACGGGGTGGTGGTGGGCGGCTCCGGCGGCCCGGTGATCTACACGCTGGAGAGCGACGACCGCCCCTATCGGCGGCTGATCGAGCAGATCGGCGAGGGCGCGCTGACGCTCGGGCCCGACGGGGTGGTGCTCTACTGCAACCGCGCGCTGGCCGGCCTGCTGCGGGTCGCGCAGGAGAGCATCGTGGGCGCCCCGCTGCAGCGCTTCCTGCCGCCCCCCGACGCCGCGCGGCTGGAACGCCTGCTGGAGCGCGGCGAGGGGCGGGGCGAGTTCTCGCTGCGCGCGGGCGCGCAGGGGGACGCGGGGCGGCACGTGCCGGTGGTGCTGTCTCTGAGCGAGCTGGGCGGGGGCGGCGCGCGGGCGCTGTGCGCGGTCGTCACCGACCTGTCGCGCCAGATGCGCGCCAGCGCGGCGCTGCACGAGGCCAACCACCGCCTGCGCGCGGAGATCGCGGAGCGGGAGAACACGGAGGCGCAGCTCCGCCAGGCGCAGAAGATGGAGGCGGTGGGCCAGCTCACCGGCGGGCTGGCGCACGACTTCAACAACCTGCTGACCGGGATCATCGGCAGCCTGGAGCTGATCCAAAACCGGATCGCGCAGGGACGCACCGCGGAGCTGGTGCGGCTCGCGGACGCGGCGATGGCCTCGGCGAACCGGGGCGCGGCGCTGACGCACCGGCTGCTGGCGTTCTCGCGCCAGCAGACCCTGGAGCCGGAGGCCACCGACGCGAACCGCCTGGTGGCCGGGCTGGAGGAGCTGATCCGGCGCACCGCGGGCTCGGCGATCGTCGTGACGTGCGCGCCCGCGGCCGGGCTGTGGGCGACGCTGTGCGACCCGAACCAGCTCGAGAACGCGATCCTGAACCTGTGCATCAACGCGCGCGACGCGATGCCGGGCGGCGGCCGGCTTCGCATCGAGACCGCGAACGCGCGCCTCGACGGCGCGGGCCGGCACGCCGCGCCGGAGCCCGCGCCCGAACCTGCCGCCGCCCTGCCCGCTTCGCGCGAACCCGCTTTGCCCGAATCCGCCGCGCACCAGTCCGGCGCGTCGAAGTCGGTTTCGCCGGAGTCCGCCGCGTCCGAGTTCGCTTCCCCCGAATCCGCCGCGTCCCAGCCCGATGCGCCCCAGCCCAATGCGTCCCAGCCCCACGCGCCCCAGCCAGACGCGCCCCAGTCCGCCACGCGAGGCCCCGTCGCGCCAGGTGCCGCGGACGGCGTGCCCGGCGACTACGTGATGGTGGCCGTCGCCGACACGGGGACCGGGATGTCGCCCGAGGTGATGGCGCGCGCCTTCGACCCGTTCTTCACCACCAAGCCGGTCGGCCAGGGCACAGGACTCGGGCTGTCGATGATCTACGGCTTCGCGCGGCAGTCGGCAGGACACGTCCGGCTCGACAGCGCGCCGGGGCAGGGCACCACGGTGCGGCTCTACCTGCCGCGCCATTCCGGGCCGCCTGCTGTCCCCGGTGAGCCGGCGCAGGGGTCGCACCCCCGGACGTGAACGCCTTGCGGAACAACAGGTCGAGCGTCACCATCACCATGCAGGACGGTGGCATGGAGGTCGTCCTGGTCCGGCACAGCCACAAACCCAGCGTCGGCAATTTCGCCGTCCATTTTCCTTCCGGCGCAGGTGTTCGTGTGACAGCGTCGTAGGACCCGGCGCCTGGGCCGGAAGGCCGCAGCGTGCGTGCCGGCGCCGGCCGGCCCGTGCGCCGACACGTCCAGCCCGCGGGGCCGACGTGGAGGCAGCAGCCTGCCGGCCTGCTAGGCTGCCGGCATGAAGCGCCTCCTGCTCGCCGCCCTCCTGCCTGTCCTGCTCGTGCCCGCCGCCTGGCTGCTCGCCGAGTGGCGCCTCGAGGCCGCCGTGTCGGACTGGGCCGCCGCGCGCCGCGCCGAGGGATGGACCGTGCGCAGCGGCCCCGTCGCCCGGGCCGGCTTCCCGGTCCGCGCCGCGCTCGTCCTGCCCGACGTCGCCCTGTCCAGCCCCGCCTCGCCCGC
>CAXSES010000176.1:0-6569 GCA_964236225.1 uncultured Acetobacteraceae bacterium | reverse complement strand
GGTCCAGGGGGGGCTCCCCCCTGGCGGGTCTGGGCAGAGCCCAGCCTTGCTTCCTGACAGGTCGATGCCAGGGGCCATCGGTATCAGCACCACCCGGGTCAGCGACGCCCACTCGATGACCGACGGCGCGAGGCTGTCAGCGTTGCACGAGCGCTGCGCACCGCATGCCTGATGACGGGCGGCTGCCTAGTCGGCGGCCCCCCCCCTGCCCGCGTGCTCGTCTTCAGCAGCCAGGCCGCCACCAACGGCTTCGCCGGCAGCCTGTGCCCGCCGCACCTGCGCTCCACCGGTATCGGCTGAAGCCTGGGGGCTGAAGCCTGGGGGCTGAAGCCTGGGGGCTGGAGCCTGGGGTTCGGCCGGATCGGCCCCGTGGTCGGCCTGACGTTGGCGGCACCCTTGTGGGCCGCGACTGGTCGAGGCTGCGCCTTCAGGCACGGGCCTTGAACTCGGCCGGGAGTAAGCCTTTGGAAACCGATCTACTCTAGAAACGGGGTTCCAGAGGCCTGCCTGCTTGAAGACGGGATCTTGGGCGGCTCTGCTTGGGCGGCTTTGGGCAGAGCCAGGATTTGCCTGCTGAAGGATCAACGCCTGCAACGATTGGCATGGCCCGCCGCGACGTCCGGCGCCGGGCGGGCGCGCCTACGGCTGAGACGACCATGCCGAGCAGTTGCAGGCTTTTCTGCGACCTCAAGTAGGTTCGTCGATGACCCGTTCCGGACTTTCGGCTTTGCGACTCCTGCGCCGCGGCCCTGTCGTCGTGATGCTGGCGTGCGCCACCCTGGCCCGGGTCGGGGCGGCGCAGGCCCAGGTGCAGATACAGCCCTCGCCGCCGGCCGGGGAGGTCGCCGGCGTGCCCACCCAGGCGCGGGTGAGCCTGGCCACAGACCAGCTTCCCTACGAGGTCGGCAAGGGGCCGAAGCTCGGGCCGTACTACCTGATCCGCTCCGAGGACAGCCTCGACTCGCTGCACGTCGGGCCGGGCAGGGTCGGTTCGGACGCACCGGACCTGTTCGATCCGCTCAAGTACATCAGGCTCGACCCGTCCGGCGACGCCTTCCTGACGCTGAGCTACGACCAGCGGGTGCGCTACGAGAACTACAGCGTGGCGCAGTTCGGCTTCCGCAGGCCGGAGCACCAGACCCTCATCAGCACGCGCGAGAGCGCCGGCGCCGACCTGCATCTCGGCGAGCACTTCCGGCTGTATGGCGACCTGGAGAGCGGCCAGGTCGGCGGCGCCAACTACGGCACGCCGCAGCCGGTCAACCGCAACGACCTCACCGCGCTGCAGGCCTTCACCGAGGCGTACGCCAGGGTGGACGACGCCACCGTCGGCGTGCGCGCGGGGCGCCAGGAGATGGTGCTCGGCAACGGCCTGCTGTTCGCGGCGCGCGACGCCACCAACATCCAGCAGAGCTACGACGGCGTGCGTGCCTATGTGGACGCGCAGAAGTTCCGGGTCGACGGCTTCTTCCTGGAGAACGTGCTCAACCACCACGGCACGTTCAGCGACGCCTCGACCCCGCATCAGTCGTACTGGGGCCTGTATGGCTCGCTGCGGCTGCCGACGAAGGCGGGGCTGTTCCTCGATCCCTACTATGTCGGGTACTACAACCGCCGCTCGTCGCTGGGCGGGCTGGCCGGCTCGGAGGCGCGCTCGATGTTCGGCGGGCGGCTGTGGGGCGTGGCCGGCCCCGTCGACCTCGACTGGACCGCCACGTACCAGACCGGCAGCCAGGCCGGGCACGCCGCCTCCGCGTTCGGGGTGTTCACCAACACGGGCTACAACCTGCGCGACCTGCCGATGAAGCCGCGCGTCGGGCTGCACCTCGACGTCGGCAGCGGCGGGCGCGGCAGGGACGGCAGCGTGCACACCTTCGAGCCGCTGAACTTCTCCGCGATCTACTTCACCGAGGCGCCGGTGCTGGCACCGATGAACCTCTACGACGCGGGCGTGGGCCTGAGCGCCAGCGTGACGCCGAGGATACGGGTGCAGGCCATCCTGTCGGCGTTCTGGCGGGTCGCGCAGAACGACTTCGTGTACAACTTCGTCAGTGCGCCGTACGCGCGCACCAACAGGGTGCGCGGCACCTTCGTCGGGCTGCAGCCGGCGCTGCGCGCGGCCTGGACGATCAACCGGCACCTGCTGCTCGTGAGCCAGCTCGCGGTGTTCAAGGCGGGGGAGTCCCTGACCAGGGCGGGCGGGCAGGACGAGGACTTCGTGTCGAGCTACCTGCTGTTCCGGTTCTGACGCCGCGGCTTCAGGGCGAGGCAGGCAAGGTTGAGGCTTTGCCTCGAACTCCGCCAAAGGCAGGCCTTTGGAATACTACTTAGAGCATGATTGCTTCAGGTTGGATCAGCAGCGGACCAGCCTAGGCAACGCATAGTAAGCCTGGCGCCAAAACCGGCAGTCAACCTTAGGCAATCTTGCTCTAAAGAAAGCCGGTCCAGGGGGGCTCCCCCTGGCGGGTCCCCGCTTCCAGGCATGGGGCAGAGCCCTGGCCTTGCCTGCTGCCTGCCCGCGCCCGAACAGCGCGGCGTCCTCCAGGATGATGGCGGCTGTTTCAGCGCCTGCGGATCGGCATCTGGCCGGCCACGCAGGAGGCCCGGTGCCCGGAGGCGGGGCCTCGATCCTGCTCCCTCACGCCGGGATCACCGCGCCGCCACGTCCACAAGCGAGCGCCCGGCATGGGTCACCACGCGGTTGCGCCCGCCCCGCTTGGCCTCGTACAGCGCGGCGTCGGCGTTGGCGACCAGGGCCGCGATGCCGCACGCCTCCACCCCGGTCGAGGGCATCGCGGTGGCCGTGCCGATGCTCACGGTGGCCACGCCGGGCGGGGTGTTGTCCTCGTGCCCGATCCCCGCCGCCCGCACCGCCGCCAGGACCCGCCCGGCCAGCGCAGCCGCGCCCTGCGCGTCGATGCCGGGCAGCAGGATCGCGAACTCCTCGCCGCCGTAGCGCGCGGTCAGGTCGGCAGGGCGGCGCGCCACCTGCGCCATCGCCGAGGCCACGGCGCGCAGGCACGCGTCGCCCTGCTGGTGGCCGTGGCGGTCGTTGTACAGCTTGAACCGGTCGACATCGATCATCAGCAGCGACACCGGCGTCTCCTCGCGCGCCGCGCGCCGCCACTCCTGGTCCACGGCCTCGTCGAAGCGGCGCCGGTTCGCGAGCCCGGTCAGGCCGTCGGTGTTGGCCTGGCGCGCAAGCTCGCGGTTCAGCACCGCGACCTGCTCCTCCGCCGCGCGGCGGTCTGTGATGTCGCGCACGTTGGAGATGATCTGCGTGTCCCCGTCGAGGCCCCGCAGCAGCCGCGCGCGCCCCTCCACCCAGACCGACGAGCCGTCCTTGCGGATGTAGCGGAAGCACGACGTCACCTGCTCCACCCCGGACAGCAGCCGTGGCGGCACGCCCGCCAGCATCGGCCGATCGTCGGGATGAACGATGTCGGCCCACTGCTCGCAGACGCTCTCCCCGACGCTCCAGCCGGTCAGGCCGGCGAACGCGGGCGAGGCGTAGCGCCGGCTCCCGTCCAGGCCGATGCAGACGATGGCGTCGCTCGAGTTCTCCGCCAGCAGGCGGTAGCGGCTCTCGGCCCGCTGCCTGATCCGGACCTGGCCCGCGAAGCGGCGACCCAGCAGGGCCAGCGCCGCCGCCACGCACAGGCTGACCGCGAGGTGGAGCCAGGCATCGGCGCGCCAGCCGGCCAGCACCTCGTCCAGGCCGTGGCCCACGACGATGAAGAGCGGGTAGCTGTCGATCGTGCGGAAGCTGCCCAGGCGCGTGACCCCGTCCAGCACCGAGACATAGCGGAAGCTGCCCGAGGCCTGGCCGGCGCTGACCCTGCGGAAGATCGTCCCGGCGGACACGTCGGCTCCGCTGGTCGCGTTGGGACGCGCGATGATGACGCCCTTCATCGACGTCAGCGCGATCGTGCCTTTCTGGCCGATCGCGAAGCTGCGGTAGAAGTCCTGCAGGAACGCGACGGAGATCCTGGCCCGCACCACGCCCGCGAAGCGCCCGTCCGCGGCATCGAGCCGGCGCGACACGGTGATGCTCCACTGCCCGTCCGCGCGCGAACGGATGACGTCGCCGACATGCGCGCCGCGGTCCGCGTGGCTGCGGTGGTACTCGAAATACGCGCGGTCCGCGACGTTGAACGACTCGCCCGCGGCGTCCAGCTCGCCGGCCACCCTGTCGCCGGCGGCGTCGAACACCGCCAGGCCGCAGAGCCCCGGCATCTCGGACACGCGCATCACAACGATGCGGTCCAGCCGGGTCACCTGGTCCGGCGACAGCCCCTCCGTCTCGACCCGCTCGCGCAGCCCGGACAGGATCAGGTCGGCGACATGCACGGTGTCATGCGCGTGCTGCGCGAGCGAGCGGGCGAGGTTCGTGGTCTCGACGATGTCGGCGGCGATCGTGGCGTTGCGTACCTGCCAGCTCCGCCAGCCATCCAGCCCGACCAGCAGCAGGCACGCCGCCAGCATGGCGGCGATGATACCGCCATGAAGCTGGATGCGGCGGCGCCGGAGGAAAGGGAAGACAAGCCTCATGGCGTCAGGACGTCCCGCTTCTACCCGGGACCACTAGGCCAGAGACGTTCTAAGAAACCGTTGAGGGCCGCCCTGTGTCGGGGCACGGCCGCGGCCTGCGACGACCTCCACCCGTGCCGCGGGCCGCGCCGATCGGAGGAACGCGGCGCGGCCCCGGCGGGACCCTCAGCGCAGCCAGAGCGCGGAGAGCAGCATGTGGTAGAGCGGCGTGTAGGCGTAGCCCTGCACCCGCGCGGCCACCACGTCGACGTAGGACGGCACCAGCAGCACCACCATCGGCGAGCGCTCCATGACCCGGCGGTCGATCGCCGCCCACTGCGTCGCCGCGTCCGTGCCGGTCGCGGCCTCGGCGCGACGCATCGCCGCGTCGATCGCCGGGTCGCAGAAGCCCGACATGTTGAGCGAGGAATCCGAGCCGGGATGGAACGAGGCGCAGCTCGCGAGCACGTCGAGGAAGTCCGACGCGTCCGGGAAGTCGGCGTACCAGGGCGACACGCTGGCCTGGACGTGGTTGGCGCTGTTCTGGATGTAGGTGAACTGGATGTCGCCCGAGAGCGTGCTGAGCCGGGCGTCGAGGCCGATCGAAGCCATCACGCTCTGCAGGTAGATGCCGAGTTGGCGCTGCACCGAGCTCTGGTCGGCCACCAGCGTCACCTTCGCGCCCACGGCGCCCGCCTCGCGCACCAGCCGCCTGGCCTCCTCCGGGTCGTGGCCCACCGGGCAGCCCGGCTCGCTCCCGGGCAGGATCGGCGGCAGCATCGTGCACCATTCCAGCCCCATGCGCGGGCCGCCGTACACCAGCGACGCGGCGTGGCGGTCCACGGCCAGCGCCACCGCGCGGCGCACGCGCGGGTCGTCGAATGGCGCCTCGCGGGTGTTCATCGCCATGAACCAGATCGCGTCGGTCTGGTGCAGGTGGACCAGCGCCGCGTAGCGCGCGCCCAGCTCGGGCAGGCGGTCGAACGGCGGCTGGTCGAAGGTCCAGTCGGCCTGGCCGTTCTCGATCGCGGTGATCGCCGCCTCCTCGTCGAGCCCGAACTCGTAGTCGATGCCGTCGAGGTGCCCGTCCGGCTGCGCCGCCTCGCTCCACGCCCGGAACTCCTGGTTGCGCACCAGGCGCAGGCCCCGGCCGGGGTCGTAGCCCTCGATCCTGTACGGCCCGGTGCCCGGCGGCGGCGCCATGCCGGAATCGTGCTGCACTGCGTCGGCCGGCATCACCGAGGCCGGCGGCAGGGCGAGCTTGGCCGCGAGCTGCCTGTCGCGCCGGGCGAGGCGGAGCGTGACGCGGCCGGTGGCGTCGTCGCTCTCCACGCCCTCCAGCCGGCAGTCGTCGGGATGCGCGGTGCACGCCTCCGCGCCCTCGATCGCGGCGAGGAAGCCCGCGCCCGGCCCCGCCACCCGGAACGCGCGGCGCAGGGAGGCGGCGGCGTCGCTGGCGCGCACCGGGCGGCCGTCGCTGAACCGCACGCCGCGTCGCAGCCGGAACTCGTAGCGCAGCCCGTCCTCGCTGACCTCCGGCAGGGCCTCCGCGAGGTCGGGCACCAGCACGAGCCCGTCGGCGCCCTCCGCCTTGCGGTAGGTCAGCAGGCCGTCGTAGCTCACGGCGAAGAGCTGCCAGAACTGGGCGGTGTCGTTGACCTGCGGGTCGATGCTGCCGGCGGCGGCGTGGGCCACCAGGCGCAGCGTGCCGCCACGGTGCGGGTCCGGCACGTCCGCCAGGGCGCGCGGCGCGAGGGCGAGGCACGCGAGCAGCGTGAGGAGGCGCACCATCGGGTCGGGTCGCTCCGGCGTAAGGGATCGCGCAGGAGTGCTGTCCCAGCCTCGGCCCGCGCCGTCAATGCCGGGAGGCAGGAGCAGGGCGGGCGGAGCCTCAACCCCGCTTCCTGCCTCGCCGCGCCCCGACGCCGCCGCTACACTGCGCAGGATGACGCCGCCCCAGCCCCGACTCCCGCGCCGCCACGTCGCGGCCCTCTGCGCAATGGCCCTCGTCGCGTCGACCCCGGCCGTGCGCGCCGCCG
>CAXSES010000175.1:4926-6625 GCA_964236225.1 uncultured Acetobacteraceae bacterium | reverse complement strand
CGCGTGTTCATCGACGGCGAGGCCGGCACGACGGGCCTCGGCATCCGCGACCGGCTGCGCGAGCTTCCGGTGGAGGTGTGCAGCGTAGACCCGGAGCGGCGGCGCGACCCGGAAGCCCGGCGCGCGATGATGGCGGCGGTGGACCTGGTGGTGCTGTGCCTGCCGGACGAGGCGTCGCGCGAGGCAGTGGCGCTGGCGAACGGGCTCGGGGACAGCGCGCCGAAGCTGCTGGACGCGAGCAGCGCGTTCCGGACCGACCCGGACTGGGTGTACGGGTTCCAGGAGCTGTCGCCGGGGCAGGGCGGGCGGATCGCCGCGAGCCGACGTGTGAGCAACCCCGGGTGCTACCCGACGGGGGCGATCGCGCTGATCCGGCCGCTGGTGGAGGCGGGGGTCCTGCCCGTGGACTACCCGGTCTGCGTCAACGCGGTAAGCGGATATTCCGGGGGCGGGCGGGCGATGATCGAGGCGCACGAGCGCGACGGCGGCCCGGCGTTCGAGCTGTATGCGCTCACTCTGGAGCACAAGCACGTCGCGGAACTCGTTGCGAACACGGGATTGTCGCGCAGGCCGGTGTTCGTGCCGTCGGTGGGGCATTTCGCGCAGGGGATGCTGGTGTCGGTGCCGCTGCACCTGGACCTGCTGACGGGCGCTCCGTCCGCGGCGGCGCTGCACGACATCCTGGCGGCGCACTACCACGGCAGCGCGCGAGTGGAGGTGGCGGCCGACATGGCGGGCTCGCTGAGCGCGGAGGCGCTGGCGGGGACGGATCGGCTGGTGCTGCGGGTGCACGCGAACGAGCGCCACCGGCAGGCGGTGCTGGTGGCGCAGCTCGACAACCTGGGCAAGGGGGCGTCCGGGGCGGCGGTGGAGAACATCGCGCTGATGACTCTGGGCGCGGGGTGGCGGGCGGCGGCGTCGGCGTGAGGCGGAGGCGCGCTTTCCTTTGCGACGGTGACGGTGCCATCTGCACGGCGGTCGGGGGCGGGGAGGATCAGGTGGTGAGGCGATGGGGGCTGGTGGTGCTGCTGTGCGCGTCGTGCGCAGGGCCTGTGGCGCCGCCGGCGGACACGGCGCGGCTTCCTCCGGGCGCGTTCGGGGCAGGCCCGGACCAGGACATGGCGGCGATCGAGCAGTCCTCCGACGTCTTCGGGAGCGCGTCGCGGGGCTACGGGCGGCCGGGCGAGGCGGCGCGGGCGGCGGCGGCGGTGGACTACCTCGGCGGGGCGCTGAACACGAGCCCGCGCTGGGCGTGCCTGTCAGGCGTGGCGAAGACGCAGATCCTCGACGCGCGGGTCGAGTTGCGCCGCGTGCTGGGGGTGACACCGGGGACGCCGTCGCAGGTCGTGGTGGACGACTTGGTGCGCGCGGCGGATGCGGTCGCGGACAACGACAGGGCTGCGGCCGAACGGGCGCTGTCGCCGCCAGCGTTCACGGCGGCGCCTGCGGACACGCTGCGGCGGCTGGGCAACCTGCCCGCCATGCAGGCGGTCACAGTGGGAACGATGCGGGTGAGCACGGAGGCCACCGCGGGGTCGTCCGACAGCGCCTGCTTCGGGCAGACATAGTTCAGGAGTACCTACAGTCTGCCAAGGCAAGCAAGGCCAGGGGCTCTGCCCCCATGCTTGGAAGCGGGGACCCCGCCAGGGGGAGCCCCCCTGGACTGGCTTCTCTCAAGTTGTGCCGGGTCCAGGGGCGG
>CAXSES010000175.1:0-4826 GCA_964236225.1 uncultured Acetobacteraceae bacterium | reverse complement strand
CAGGGGCGGGTCCAGGGCAGAGCCCTGGCCTTGCTTGCTCCACGCCAGCCAGCCCCGCCTCAGGCCGCGTGTCCGCGGACGAAGCTTCCCGGGGCGGGCTCGCCCTGGCCGCCGGGTGTGCGGGCGGGCACGGTCCTGCGGTCGTGTGCGGCGACCCAGCGCTGCCAGTCAGGCCACCACGACCCGGCCATCTCGGCGGCGCCGGCGAACCAGGCGTCCGGCTGAGGCGGAAGGTCGGCGTGGAGCCAATGGCTGTAGCGTCCGCTGGCCGGCGGGTTGACCACGCCGGCGAAGTGCCCGGACGCCGCCAGCACGAAGCGGCACCCGCCCCCGAGGTGGCGCGCGCCGCGGTAGACCGAGCGCCAGGGCGCGATGTGGTCGTCGCGAGCGGCGAGCATGTAGCAGGGCAGGTCGATGCGGCCGAGGTCGATGGGCACGCCGAGCAGGGTCAGGGCGTCGGGCTGGGCGAGCCGGTCGGCGCCGTAGAGCTGGCGCAGATAGAAGGCGTGCAGGCGGGCAGGCACCGGCGTCGCGTCGCAGGTCCAGTGCAGCAGGTCGAACGGGAACGGGTCATGGCCCGTCAGGTAGTTGTTCACCACGAACGACCAGATCAGGTCGTTGGCGCGCAGCAGGGTGAGCATGGCCGCGTGGTCGGGGCCGATGGCCCTCCGCCTCTCGGCAGCCAGGGGCTCGGACATGCCATCCCGCGCAGGCGCCAGGGCTGGAGCACCCGGCTCGGCGCGACGCGGGGGAGCGCCCAGCGCGGCCAGCTCGCCCTCGTCGATGAACACGCCCAGCTCGCCACTCTCGGCGAAGTCGAGCATCGTGGTGAGCAGGGTGAGCGAGGCGATTTGGCGGTCGCCCTGACGCGCCATCGCGGCGAGCGTGGCGGCCAGCAGCGTGCCGCCGAGGCAGAGGCCGACGGCGTTGACCTCGGTCTCGCCGGTCAGGCGCAGGATCGCCTCCAGCGCGGCGAGCACGCCGCGGCGCATGTAGTCCTCGAACGCCTCGCGCTCCCGCGACTCGTTCGTCCCTGCGTCGTGGGACGGGCCGGACGAGGCAAGGGTTGCGGCGGCGTGGTCGGCATGCCCGGCGGCGGCCCAGCTCAGCATGAACACGGTGTGGCCCTGGCCAGCGGCCCAGCGCACGAAGCTGTTCCGCGGGCGCAGGTCGAGGGCGTAGAACTTGTTGGTCCAATCCGGCACGATCATCAGCGGCCGGGCCAGAACCCGGGCGGTGCTGGGGCTGTACTGGATAAGCTGGAGCAGCTCGTTCTGGAGCACGACGCGGCCGGGCGTGATGCCCACGGTCTCGCCAAGGCGGAAGGCGTCCAGCTCGGACAGGCGGATGGTCAGGCGCCCGCGCCCCCGCTCGAGATCCGTCAGCAGGTTGTTCAGCCCGCGCAGCAGGTTGTCACCGCCTGTCTCCACGGTGCGGCGCAGGATCTCCGGGTTGGTGAGCAGGAAGTTGGATGGGCTCATCGCCTCGACGAACTGGCGGGCGTAGAAATCCACCCTCTGCGCCGTGCGTGGGCTCAGGCCGTCGACGTGGCCCACGACGTCCTGCACGTAGCGGGCCGAGAGCAGGTACGACTGCTTGATAAAGTCGAACACCCCCTCCTTCCAGGCGGGGTCCCTCCCGGCGGGATCGCAGAGGCGGGGGTCCTTGGCGTCGGTCTCGGTCGCCGGCAGGCCGTCGAGACCCCACAGGCGGCGCGTGGTGCGCTGCCAGAGCGTGAGATAGTCCTGCCAGAAGCCGATCTGCGCCTGCACCAGGCCGGCGGGGTGGGCCATCAGCCGCGCGGTCATGTCCATGAACGCGCCGCCGATGTTGAGCGGGTCCGCCTCGCCTGTGCGCCCGGTGGCGGCGGGGTCGAGCACCTGCCGGCGCAGCCAGTCGCCGACCAGACGGCGGGAGCGCTCGGCGACGTCGGCCATGGTGCGCCCGATCGCGAGCGGGTCCGCCAGCCCCATGCCGGGGAGCCTGGGCGCCGGCACGTCTTCCTGGTCGTCGCCTCGATCGGCCATTCAGGCCTCCTTTTCGTGGGCCCCGCCGCCGCGCTACACCGTCTCGCGCAGGAGCGCGGACGGACGCGATCGAATGGGCCGGCCGCGACCGGCGCGTGCATCCAGGACGTGCGATGGACGCGCAGGCATCTGCGGCAAGGGAGGCTAGGAGCGTGGGCAGGATGCGGCAAGACGGCTGCGCGCAACCGTCCCCGGCGCGGAACGAGGGGGTCGGATGCGTCTGCGACGGCACGTGATGGCGCCCGGGCGGCGGGCGGCCATGCTCGGGCTGCTGATGCTTGGCGGGCTCGCCGGGTGCGGCCAGAGGGTGACGCTGGATGCCCCGGTGCAGTGGTGGCACGAGCTGGAGGGCGGCACGATCGCCCAGCAGCGTCCGCCGCCGCCGGGGGTCGGGCTGCCGTACCCGAAAGTGGGCACGGTGCCGGCGCGCCCGGCGCTGCCGGACATGGCCGCGCGGGTCGGGGAGACCGACCGGCTGGCGGCGCAGCGCGAGCAGGTGGAGCGGACAGCGACCCGCACGCCGCTGCCGCCGCCCGGCGGCGCCACGGCGCAGGCGCTGGCGTCGCAAGGCACGGGTGCGACGTCGGGGACGCCGCCGGCTGCGCCTGCGCCCGGCGTGCCCAGCACGGCTGCGGCGGGAGCGGGACCGCCGGCGGGAGGCAGCGGCGCGGCGCCGGTTTCGCGCCCCTCGGGCAGGAGCGCCGGAGCCGCTGCGCCAGGCGTCGCGCCGGTCGCAGGCGCGCCGGCCGCGCAGGCAGGCGGGCTGGCCACGGCGACGCGCGAGGCGGCCGACCCGGCGTCTCCCGTGGCGGAGACTGCGGAGCCGAGCGTCGCGAGCGCCACGCTGGCTGCGGCCAGCGCCCCCCCGCCGCCGGCCGCGCGCCCGGCGAAGGCCCAGGCGGGCGGGCCAGTCGTGCCGGTGCAGCGCGCCACGCCGCAGGAGCTGGCCGTGCTGCAGGGGTCGGCGCCGGCGGCCGGGACGCCGCTCCTGGTGGCGGGGCAGACCGCCGATTTCGGCGTTGCGCTGCCGCCGCTGGCGGGCGAGCCGCCGCCGCCGCCCTCGTTCGAGCCGGCCGCGGCGGACGGTGCGTCACCGATCGCAGGGCAGGCGATCCCGCATGCTCCTGGGCAGGGTGCGGAGTCGGGAACCGCCACGGGGGAGAAGCTGCCGCGGGCCGCCCCTCAAGAGCCGCTGTCGCGCGCCTCTCCCCAGGAGCCGCTGTCGCGGCGGGGCACGCCGGTGCGGTTCCAGCCGGGTAGCGCGACGCTGCTGTCGGACCAGGCGGGCGTGCTGCGCGCGCTGGCGGCGCGGCGGGGCGCTGCGCCGGTGGCGGTCACCGGGTACGGCGACGCCAGCGCGGACACGCCGGACGCGCAATCCGAGGCGCTGTCGCTGGGGCTGCGGCGGGCCCAGGCCATGTCGGCGGTGCTGGGCACCTATGGCGTGCCGGCCGGAGCGATCCGCATCGGCGCCGAAGCCTTCGGTCGCGGCGGCACCGTGCGGCTGATACATTGATCCGGCGCCGAGGCGCCGGGCGCCGCCGGGTGCCCGCATCCCTCCTGCCGTCGGACGTGCCATGAGCGAAGAGTTCCACCGCATCCGCCGCCTGCCGCCCTACGTGTTCGCCGAGGTCAACAAGGCCAAGGCGGCCGCACGCTCGCGCGGAGAGGACATCATCGATCTTGGCATGGGCAACCCGGACAGCCCGACGCCTGCGCACATCGTCGCCAAGCTGATCGAGACGGTCGCCGACCCGCGCTCCCACGGCTACTCGGTGAGCAAGGGCATCCCCGGCCTGCGCAGGGCGCTCGCCGGCTACTACGCCCGCCGCTTCGACGTGGGCCTCGATCCGGAGACCGAGGTGATCGCCACCATCGGCAGCAAGGAGGGCCTGGCGAACCTCGCCTCCGCCATCACCAGCCCGGGCGACACGATCCTGGTGCCGAACCCGTCCTACCCGATCCACCAGTTCGGCTTCGTCATCGCCGGCGCCTCGGTGCGCTCGATCCCCGCGGAGCCGGGCGAGGCCATGCTGAGGGCACTGGACCGTGCGGTGCGGCATTCGGTGCCCAAGCCCACGGCGCTGATCGTGAACTTCCCGTCCAACCCGACGGCGTTCATCGCCGACCTCGACTTCTACAAGGAGATCGTGGCGTTCGCGCGGCGAGAGGGTATCTGGGTGCTGTCGGACCTTGCCTATGCCGAGATTTACTTCGGGGACCGGGTGCCGCCGTCGATCCTGCAGGTGGAGGGCGCGAAGGACGTCGCCGTCGAGTTCACCTCGATGTCCAAGACCTACTCGATGGCCGGCTGGCGGATCGGCTTCGCGGCCGGCAATGCGCGGCTGATCGCGGCGCTGGCACGGATGAAGTCGTACCTGGACTACGGCGCGTTCACGCCGATCCAGGTGGCCGCCGTCGCGGCGCTCAACGGGCCGCAGGACTGCGTGGACGACATGCGCACGCTTTACCGCGAGCGGCGCGACGTGCTGATCCGCGGGCTGTCCGCGGCAGGCTGGGACGTGCCCTCGCCGGAAGGCTCGATGTTCGCCTGGGCGCCGATCCCGCCGCGCTACGCCCACCTCGGCAGTGTGGCGTTCGCGAAGCTGCTGCTGGCGCGCGCCCAGGTGGCGGTGGCGCCGGGGCTCGGCTTCGGCGAGCACGGCGAGGGGTTCGTGCGCATCGGGCTGGTGGAGAACACCCAGCGGCTGCGCCAGGCGACACGCAACATCCGGGCGTTCCTGCAGGCGGACGGCGTCGCGGCGACCAGCCTTGAGGGCGTCGGGTGAGCCAGGCAGC
>CAXSES010000174.1:0-6692 GCA_964236225.1 uncultured Acetobacteraceae bacterium | reverse complement strand
GATTGCGGCGCGGGGGATTGCGACACCGGGGACCATGACACCGGGGATTGCGGCGCCGGGAGATGCCGGGCGCGTGGTGCCGGTGGCGGCGCCCGCGCCCAAGGTCAACCTGTTCCCCGGCCAGACGCCGATCGGCGCGGCGCCCGCGCAGAGCCCAGCCCTGGCCACCCACCTGGGCTACGTGCTGACCGACGACGCGCAGATCGACGACATCTCGCTGCAGGGCCTCACCGGGCTGTCGGCCTACGTCAACGGCCGCACCGCCGCCGTGCTGGCCGAGCCGCTGGCGGTGCGGCCGGGGGCCGACGACCTCAGCTACTATCCCCTGCTCTACTGGCCGGTGACGGCGCAGACCGCGCTGGAGCCGGCCGGCGCGCGGGCGCTGAACGCCTACATGGCGCATGGCGGCATCGTGGTGATCGACACCCGCGGCGGCGGCGAGGACGGCAGCGGCGCCGGGTTCGCGCCAGGGGCGGACGCCGCGCTGCGCAGGGTGTCGGCGGCGCTTCAGGTGCCGCCGCTGGCGCCGCTGGACAGCCGGCACGTGCTGTCGCGCTCGTTCTACCTGCTGTCCGACTACCCGGGGCGCTACGACGGCGCGGCGGTCTGGGTCAGCCGCGACGCGCCGACCGACAATGACGGCGTCAGCCCCGTCATCATCGGCGCCAACGACTGGGCGGCGGCGTGGGCGGTCGACGCGGCCGGGCGGGCGTCCTTCGCCACCATCCCGGGCGGCAACCGGCAGCGCACCATGGCCTACCGGTTCGGGGTGAATCTCGTGATTTATGCGCTCACCGGGAATTATAAGGCGGACCAGGTGCACGTGCCGGCGCTGCTGGAGCGGCTCGGGCAGTGAGGAAGGAAGCAAGGCCAGAGGCTCTGCCTCTGGACTCCGCCAAAGGCTCGCCTTTGGAATCCATCTGCTTTGGTAAGCTGTCTCCAGAGGGCTTGCCTGGCGGGTCCGGGCGGAGCGGCCCGAAGGGTCCGGCAGCCCCACTGGGCTGCCGGGGTGGGCAGCGGAGGCAGGGCCCGGCCTTGCCTGCTTCCGCGTCCGCCCGATGACCTCGCTGCATTTCTCCCCCGAGGTGCCGCCCTGGGTGCTGGCCGTGCTGGCGGCGCTGGCGGTGGTCGTCGTGGCGCTGGCGCTGCTGCGGCGGGCGGGCGGGGCGTGGCTCAGGGCGGCGGCGTTCGCGGTGCTGCTGGCGTGGCTGGCGGGGCCGCGCCTGGTGCGGGAGGTGCGCGACGCGCTGCCCGACATCGCGGTGCTGGCGGTGGACCGCACGGCGTCGATGGCGATCGACGGGCGGCTGGCGAGCGTGGAGGACGCGGCGCGCTCGCTGCAGGCGCAGGCGGCGAAGCTGCCGGGGCTGGAGCTGCGCGTCGTGGGCGTGCTGGAGGGCGGGCGGGACGGGACGCGGCTGTTCGCTGCGGTGGACCGGGCGCTGGCGGACATCCCGCGCAACCGGCTGGCGGGGATCGTGGCGCTGAGCGATGGGCAGGCGCACGACGTGCCGCCGGGCGCTGCGGGATTCGCGCCGGCGCCGCTGCACCTGCTGCTGCCGGCGTCGGGGCCGCAGACCGACCGGCGGCTGCGGGTGGTGGCGGCGCCGTCCTACGGCGTGGTTGGGCGCGACGTGGCGATCCGGGTGGTGGTGGAGGATCTGGGCGTTCCGGGCGGCGTTGCCGGGGGCGGCGGGGCGGGCGGCGCGGGCGGGACGGCGCGGCTGACGGTGCGGCGCGACGGCGAGGCCCCTGTGGAGCGCGAGGTGGCGGTCGGCGTCGAGCAGGACGTGGCGGTGCCGATCGCGCAGCCGGGGCCGACGGTGGTGGAGCTGTCGGTGGCGCACCGGGCGGGCGAGATCTCGGACCTGAACAACCGCGTCGTCGTGCCGATCAACGGGGTGCGCGACCGGCTGCGCGTGCTGCTGGTCTCCGGCGAGCCGAACCAGGGCGAGAGGGTGTGGCGGCGGCTGCTCAAGGCGGATCCGTCGGTGGATCTCGTGCACTTCACGATCCTGCGGCCGCCTGAGAAGGACGACATGACGCCGCTCGGCGAGCTGGCGCTGATCGCGTTCCCGACGCGAGAGCTGTTCGTGCAGAAGATCGCGCAGTTCGACCTCATCATCCTCGACCGGTTCCAGAACCGGGGCATCCTGCCGATGCCGTATCTGCGCAACATCGCGGACTACGTGCGCGGGGGCGGCGGGCTGCTGCTGTCGGTGGGGCCGGAGTTCGTGGGGGCGGACAGCCTGTCGGACACGCCGCTGGCCGAGGTGCTGCCGGCCCGCGCGCCCGACACCGGGCCGGACGGCGTGGTGGAGGGCAGCTTCCGGCCGCGCGTCACGGCACTCGGCGAGCGCCATCCGGTGACGGAGGGGCTGCCCGGCGCGAACACGGCCGCGGCGGGCGGGGGGACGGCGGGCGGCGCGGCGGGCGGGTCGGCGGCAGGCGGGTCGGCGGCAGGCGGGGGGGCGGCGTTGCCGGGCGGAGCGGCGGCGGGCTCGGGCGGCGCGGCGGGGAGCGCCGGCGCAGCGCGTGCCCTGGCGGGCGGGGCGGCGGGCGGGACGGAGCCGGCGTGGGGGCCGTGGTATCGCGCGGTCACGCCGCAGGACACGCACGGGCAGGTGCTGATGAGCGGACCGGACAACCTGCCGCTGCTGCTGCTCGACCGGGTGGAGCAGGGGCGGGCGGCGATGCTGATGTCGGACCAGATCTGGCTGTGGGCGCGCGGGCACGAGGGCGGCGGGCCGCAGGCGGAGCTGCTGCGAAGGCTCGCGCACTGGCTGATGAAGGAGCCGGGGCTGGAGGAGGAGGCGCTGGAGGCGCGCATCGATTCGGGGCGGCTGACGGTGGAGCGGCGCTCGCTGGCGGAGGCGCCGACGGGGCAGGTCACGGTGACGGCGCCGGACGGGACGACGCGGGCGGTGGCGCTGGCGGCGGCCGGTCCCGGCCGGGCGGCGGCGAGCCTGGACGCGGCGGCGCCGGGGGTGTGGGCGGCGTCGGACGGCACGCGCAAGGCGTTCGCGGCGGCGGAGGCGGCCAACCCGCTGGAAGAGGCGGATTTGCGGGCGAGCGCGGAGCGGATGGCGCCGCTGCTGCGGCAGTCGGGGGGCGGCGCGCGCCTGCTGCGGCCGGGCGGGGCGCCGGAGCTGCGCATGGTGTCCGCCGATGGGGCGGCGAGCGGGGCGGGGTGGATCGGGCTGCGGCGGCGCGGCGCGCACCTGGTCACGGGGGTGAGTTCGGTGCCGCTGCTGCCGGCATGGGCGGGGCTGCCGCTGCTGCTCGGGCTGGTGCTGCTGGCGTGGCGGCGCGAGGGGCGCTAGCTGCCCGGCCGATGATGCGCCTGCGCCGGTCGTCGGACGGGGCTGGGGGCGGCAAGGCAAGGCAAGGTTGAGGCGCTGCCTCAAACTCCGCCAGGGGGAGGCCCCCTGGACCGCCTTCCCTTAAGTCGCGCCGGGTCCAGGGGGGCTCTCCCCTGGCGGGTTCCCGTCTTCAGGCATCGGGGCAGAGCCCTGGCCTTACCCTGCTTCGGCCTGGGCGACGCGGCGGGCGGCCTCGATGTCGTGGCGGGCCTGGCGGGCCATCCAGGTCTCGGCGTGCTCGCCCAGGAGGGCTTCGAGGCGCAGCGCGGTGTCAGGGGTGATGGCGCGCGTGCCGCGGGTGAGCTGGTGCAGGCGCTGGCGGGGGATGCCGAGGCGGGCGGCGGCAAGGCCCGGCGGCAGGCCGTGGCGGGCGAGGGCGTCGCGCAGGGCGAGGCCGGGGTGGGACGGGGCGGGCCCGGCCCCGGCGTCGCGCGCAACGTGGCCCGGGATGGCGCCCCGGGTGTCGTTCGGGACGCCGTCCGGGGCGTCGCCTGGGATAACGCCCGGGGCGTCGCCTGGGACAATGCCCGGGGCGTTGCCCAGGATGTCGCCCTGGGCGTCGTCCAGGATGTCGTCCCGGGTGTCGCCCGGGATGCCGTCCTGGGTGTCACGCCCGGCGTGACGCGGGGCGTCACGCGGGGCGTTACGGATCGAGGGGTTCGGGGGGTCGGCGTCACGCGCGGCGTGACGCTTCGGGGCGGCGGCGGCGTGGGCGGCGCGACGCTCCTGGGCGGCGTGGGCGGGGAGGCCGGGGAACAGCGGCGGGGGAATGTGGGCGGAGGCGGGCAGGGCGAGGTCGATGGTGGCCTCGACCATGGCGACGGCGCGGCCGGCGGCGGCGTCGGGGTGGCCCCTCGGGCCGGGCTCGCGCCACTCGGGCCAGCGGAACAGGAGGGCGCGGAGCGGCCTGGTGAGGCCGGCGAGGCGCCCGGGGGTGGCGAGGTCGGGGCGGATGGCGCTCCAGGCGCAGTCGAACTGGAAGGCGGCGACCTCGTCGAGGTAGTCGAGGTCGGCGCGCGAGGCGGGCGGCAGGCAGGCGCGGTCGCGCATCAGCACGGTGTGGGCGGCGGCGCGGGCGTCGATGCAGGCGAGGATGCGCGCGGCGGTGGCGACCAGGGCGGCGCGCGGCGGCGTGGGGTCGAGGGGGTCGACGCAGCCGGTCGCTTCCAGAAGGGCGCGGGCGTGGCGCTCGCAGATGACGGCGAGCAGGTCGGCGGCCTGGGGGAAGTGGGAGCGGAACGAGCCGGCGCGCAGGCCGCTGTCCGCCATGAGGCGCGGTATGGTGACGCGGGCGAAGCCGTGCTCGGCGATGGTGCGGGTGGCGGTGGCGAGGATGCGCTCGCGGTTGGCGCGGCACCGGAGGGTGTTGGCGTGCATGGGGCGGCGTCCCGGCTGGGGGCGGGAGTTCTGGAGGGCGCGGGGGCGTTTGGGCAAGCGGGACGTGGGAGGGGGGCGTGGGGGGAGCGTGGGGGACGCGGGGCGTGGGGGCAGGGAAGGCCAGGCCGTGGCCGAACCCGGGTGACGGCGGATCGGGAGAGGTGGCGCATCGAGGCGGGTGGAAGCCTGGCTGGACCTTCCGAAGAGCGGGGACCGGTTCCTGCACCGGGCTCCGTCACCGCTCCCGGGCGGTGGTGGAGCCCGGCCCTGCAAGCGGGGGAACGCCACGAGGGCCCGATCGTCGGCAGCCTCTCAGGGGAAGCAGAGGCCCTCGTGGAGTTCGGCCATGGAGATCTTCATGCCGATCTCGGGCAGGTCGAGGGTATCCGCACCTGAGAGGGTGATCCGGTTCCAGGGCTCATCCTCGAGGCGCCAATGAACGTGGGCGACCGGCTTGACCTGCTCGAGCACGACGTGGCGTTTGATGGTCGCGACGCGGTGGTATTCGATCGCCTTGGTTTCACGGTCCCGCTTCCTGGAAGAGGGGCTGAGAACCTCGAAGATCACGACAGGCTCCGGGAAGAGGTGCTCGTCGGCAGGGATTTCCGAGCACGAGACCGCCGCCTCGGGATAGCGGACGATGTTGCCGATGGTGGCGATGCCGCCACCTTCGGGCGCCATCGGCGTGCAAGGGCTGCCTGCGAGGCCGAGACGGAGCCGGAAGTAGATGTTTCCGGAGATGATGCCGTGGCTGTTGGTTCCGCCGTTCATGGCGACGGGCTGGAAGCCGTCGAACTCGTAGCGTCCCTCCTGGGCTCCGGCCCACAGGAAGAACTCCTCGCGTGTCATGGGCTCGCGGAGGGCGACGGTCATGCGGCGCAGACTAGCACCGGCTGGCATGGATTTCCTGCTTTCTCTCGGCGGTGGCGGGTCGGCCGGCGGAGGGGCGCCGCGGTGGCGGCGCCCTGCCCTCAGGCGGCGACGCAAACGTTACTTAACTTCCACAAGGCCCTGTGCGTCCATGAGGGGGTGCATCGACGCGATGGAGGACTCGCATGGAAGTAAACCACCACTGGTTCGACTGGATCTTCTTTGCCATCGTGGGCATCCCCTTGGTCCTGGGGCTGATCCAACTGGCGGTGCCGGATTGGCTGGAGCCGCTGATCAGCGGACGGCGCCCGGGCTCAGGATCGGGTGATACCCGCAAGCACTGAGCGCATGGCGGCGGTCGTCGTGCGGACGACGCCAGGCCGGACCGGGTCGGCGACGCGGATGTCCGCTGGTGCGACCGCGTTGCTCGGACCCGCTGGACGGCGCCCTGCCGGTGCAGGGTGGCCGCGCCACGTTGCCCGTCCCTGTCCCGGGAGGTTTTGACCGCGCGGTTCAAGGCCGATGCCGCCCGGCGTCATCCCATTCCCTGGCAGGGACCATTGTCGCCGGGCTTTGCATGCCGGCTCTCCCGCAGGTGCGGATGCAGGCTTTGCCTTGAGGCCCCCGCCGATTTCCAGGCGGCAGCCGGCGCCCGGTTCCAGGGCGTGGACTGGTCGACGCGCGCCCGCGGTCCTTCGTTGACGAGGCGCGTGAGCAGGTCGGCGAGGCGGGTCAGCGGATCGAGTCCGTCGCGTCCGCAGGTTTCGGCCGGCGAGGCGGTCGCGGCCCACCTCTCGCCACCTTCGTCGCCGCCAGCGGGCAGGGCGTTCCCGCGTGACAAGGCCAGCGGGCGCGTGGCGTGCTCGGCGCTGCTGGCATCCAGCCCGATAGGCCATCATCCAGGAACCGCCGGGAGCTTGCGGACACGGTGAAGGTGCTAAAGGCTTGGGACGAAGCCAAGGACGCCCGGACCGATGCCGAATGCCCTCTACTATGGCGACAACCTCGACGTGCTGCGCGAGAGCATCGCGAGCGAGAGCGTGGACCTGGTGTACCTGGACCCGCCGTTCAACTCGAATGCCA
>CAXSES010000173.1:0-6701 GCA_964236225.1 uncultured Acetobacteraceae bacterium | reverse complement strand
CCAGGGGGGCTCCCCCTGGCGGAGTTTGAGGCAGAGCCTCAACCTTGCCTGCCTGACTGACCTGTCATGACGTCCTGGGTCTGGCCGCATGCCGCCCTGGATTTGCCGTCGGCGCTGTGCTTCCTGCTCGCATAGGTTGCCAGGGGGACGAGTCTTGCGCATCGCGGTGATTGGCGGCGGATACGTGGGCCTGGTGTCCGGGGCGTGCTTCGCCAACCTGGGCATCGCGGTCACTGTGGTCGAGGCGGATGACGGCCGCCTCGACGCCCTGCAGAACGGGCGCATTCCGATCTACGAGCCCGGGCTCGACAAGCTGGTCGCCGACAACGTCGCCGCCGGCCGCCTCGGCTTCACCGGCGAGGTCGCGTCCGGCATCGCGGACGCGGAGGTCGTATTCATCGCGGTCGGCACGCCGTCGCGCCGCGGCGATGGCCATGCCGACACCTCCTACGTCTACGCCGCCGTCGACCAGGTCGCGCGCGCGGCCACCGGCTACGTCGTGATCGCCACCAAGAGCACCGTGCCCGTCGGCACCGGCCGCCGCGTCGCGCAGATCGCGCGCGAGGCCAACCCCACGCTCGAGTTCGACGTGGCCTCCAACCCCGAGTTCCTGCGCGAGGGCTCGGCGATCGGCGATTTCCTGCGCCCCGACCGCGTGGTGATCGGCACCGAGTCAGAGCGCGCCCAGGAGGTCATGCGCCGCCTCTACCGCCCGCTCTACCTGATCGAGACGCCCATCCTGTTCACCGGCCTGGAGACGGCGGAGCTGATCAAGTACGCCGCCAACTCGTTCCTGGCGATGAAGATCACCTTCATCAACGAGATGGCCGACCTGTGCGAGAAGGTGGGCGCCGACGTGCACGACGTCAGCCGCGGCATCGGGCTGGACGGGCGCATCGGCCGCAAGTTCCTCCACCCCGGCCCCGGCTACGGCGGCTCGTGCTTCCCCAAGGACACACTGGCGCTGATGCGCATCGCCCAGGACCACGGCGCGCCGTCGCGCCTGGTCGAGGCCACGGTGGGCGTGAACGACGCCCGCAAATCCTCGATGGCGGCGCGCGTGGTCAAGGCGTGCGGCGGCTCGGTGCACGGCAGGACGATCGCGGTGCTCGGCCTGACCTTCAAGCCGGAGACCGACGACATGCGCGACGCGCCCTCGGTGCCGATCGTGGGCCGCCTGGTCGAGGCCGGCGCGCACCTGCGCGTGTTCGACCCTGTCGGCATGGAGGCCGCGCGCCCGATGCTGCCGCGGGAGGTGACCTACTGCACGGCTGCGCTGGACGCGGCCCGGGGCGCCGACGCGCTGGTGGTGGTCACCGAATGGGGCGAGTTCCGCGCGCTGGCGCCCGTGGCGCTGGCCGCAGCCATGGCGGGGCGCGTCGTCGTCGACCTGCGCAACGTGTTCGACCCGCAGGCGCTGCGGGCGGCAGGGTTCGAATACACCGGAATCGGGCGGAGCTGAGAAGCCCGGCCGACGCCCTGCTCTCCCCGCTCCGATGCACCAGGCCTTTCCAGGCGAAAGCGTGCCAGCGGGGCGCCTGCGGCGGTGACGCTTCTGAACGGCGCCGACGCCTGACTCCCGGGCAGATGCATTCCTGATCGGAAGCGCTTCCGGGCGGGTGCTGCCGGGTCACGTCGCGCCCGGTCTCCGCGGACCGTCGCGCGAAAGTGGGTCGACGTGTCCTGCGGCCTTTCCGCGACAGCTTGCGCCATCGGCGTCGCCTATCTGCCACAACCTCTGATTGTCTTGCATCGAGCACAACGAGTCTTGATCGTTTGTTGCACGCTTAGGTTGTCGGTGATATCGAGTCTCCCGCCAATGTTCGTTGCTGATGCGGCCCGTGATCCAGATCTGGAAGCGGGCAAAGACAAGCTCCGGCGTCGACTTCGGAACAGTCGATCATCATAGCGAATTTCAACTGCATTACGGCTCTTCAACGGCCTCTATGCGCAATGGCGCCAGGATGGCGCTTTCGCATCGGCAAATATCTGGACCGGAGACTGGCATGCTGACCATCGATGCGGGATTGACTGCTCCTGTCCCTGCAAGGCACAGCGCCCTGCTGGAAGACTTGCCTGCATCGCCCGCCATGCTGCCTGAGCCAGGCCCGAGCGTCGCCGGCATCCCCGGCGGACGCGTGCTGTTCATCGACCCCGGCGTCGCCGACGCGGCCTCGCTGCTGGCCGGCGCGGAGCCGGGTGTTCGTGCCTTCGTGCTCGATTCGCGACGCTGCGGCCTCGATCAGATGGCGCGCATCCTCGCCGGCTGCACGGGCCTGTCGGGCGTCTGCGTGATCGCCCACGGAACCAGCGGCAGCCTGCGGCTTGGCTCGGCGCGCCTGGAGGCGGCGAGCCTCGCGGCGCATGGGCCGGCACTGGCGGCGATCGGCGCGGCGATCGCGCCCGCAGGCACGCTCGCGCTCCATGGCTGCCGCGTCGGCGAGGGCGCGGCCGGCCGCGCCCTGGTGGATCGGCTCGGCCGCGCCACCGGCGTCGCCGTGGCGGCGGCGTCGCATCTGGTCGGCGGCGCGGCCGGGGCATCGTGGCACCTGGACGTGCTGTCCGCGCCTGTCGCGCCCCCGAAGATCGCGGGCAGGGCGCGGCGCGCGATGGTCGTGCCGCCGGTCGCCGCGGATGTGCTGCGCGGCTATGCGCACACCCTGACGGGTGCGCCGCCGCCGCCGCCGGGCTACCCGTTCACGATCAGCAACTTCGGCACGCCGAGTGCGACGGGCAGCTTCCTGCTGACCGGGAGCGCCAGCGTGTCCGGGGCGGCGCTCACGCTCACGCCCGACCGGACCGGGCAGACCGGGCTGGCGATCTACAGCGCCCCGATCTCGCCGCAGAACGCCATCACCATCCGGTTCACCTACAACTCCTCGGGCGGGAACGGCACCGCTCCCAACCCTTCGGGCGGCGACGGCATCGCGCTGTTCCTGCTCAACGGCGACTCGGTCACTTCAGGCGGCGGACTGGGCACCGTGCAGCCGGGCCAGTTCGGTGGCGGGCTCGGCTACTCGAACACCGGAACCAGCCCGGGCGCCGGCATCACGGACGGCTTCCTGGGCATCGGGTTCGACACCTACGGTAATTTCGCCGGCACTTCGGGCAACCAGAGCACGGGAGTGGGCCCCATCACGGGGGGCAACGGCCCCGGGGTCGCGCCCGAAACCGTCGTCATCCGCGGCCAGGAGGGGAGCGGCGGCGTCACCACCGGCTACGCCTACTCCAGCAGCGCGACCTACGCGCCCGGGATCGACGGCACGCGCGACGTGCAGGTCAACCTCAGCCAGGTCGATGCGACGCACGAGCAGGTCGACGTGTTCATGCGCCCGGCCGGCGGCCAGGCGTTCACCGAGGTCCTGAGCACCACCGTCACCCAGAGGCTGCCAGGCCAGCTCTACTTCGGGTTCAGCTCGGGCACCGGCGGCTACGACGACCTGCACCAGATCGACAGCGTCGCCGTCACCCTGCCGGTGGCGCTGGCACTCGGCACGCCCACGGTCGACGACCTGACCACGGCGACCGTCAACCCGACGTTCATCCACCCTGGCGACAGATTCAACTACACCTACACCGTCACCAACAGCGGCCCGAACGCAGACTCCGAGATCACGCTCAGCGACCTGCTGCCCGCCAACATCGAGGCCGGCGGCTACACCGTGACAGACAGCGCGGGTTCGCATTCCGGAACCGGCGGCGCCATCCCGGTCAACCTGACGATCGGGGCAGTCGCCACGATCGTGGTCAGCGGCACCGTCAACCCGAACGCCACCCCCGGCAACGCGAACCACACCGCCACCGTGTCGACCGGCGTGGCCTTCGTGCCGCTCAATCCCAACGCCTCCACCATTGTCGCCCTGCCGATCGGGCCGGCCGGCTCCTCGGTGTCCCTGGTCGACGCCAACGGCACCGCCTCGGCCACCGGCACGACGCCCACCCAGCCGCTCGCCGCCGCCCTGGTCATCGACACCTACACCGCGCCCGGCGCGCTGCCCGACACCCTGACAGTCGCGATCGCGCCCTCCGCCGGCACGCTGTCCTCGACCGACGCCACCTACAACGCCGCCACCGGCACCCTGACCGCGACCGGCACCGCGGCGCAGCTCCAGGCCATCCTGGACGGCGTGACCTTCACGCCCTCGGCGACCCACACCACCGCGCCCGGCATGACCAGCTCCCTGGCGATCACCGTGACCGCCACCGACCCCAACGCCGCCGATTCCTCGGGGGGCGGCACCAACACCGCCACCCAGACCACCACGGTGCAGGTGACGGCGCCGCACGACGCGCCGAGCGTGACCGGCGGCACCGCCGGCCAGCCCGTCTCCGGCAACGCCACCGTGGCCCCATTCGGCGCACTGGCCGTCACCGATCCCGACGACACCAGCCTGACGGCCACCGTCACCATCCTCGGCGGCGCCGTCGGTCGCGGCAGCTTCACCGCCGCCTCCTCAGCCGGGTGGATGCCCATGACCGTGGGCGACAACTTGGTCTACACCCGCACCTTCGCGGCCCAGCCGGACATCGCCGCCGCCGCCCAGGCCGGGATCGACGCCCTGGTGTTCCAGCCCGGCCCGCTCGCCGCCGCCGCCGGCGCCAGCGTCACCACCAGCTTCGCCGTGGCCGTCACCGACGGCCTCGGCCTGGCCAGCGTCGCCGACACCCTGGCCAGCGTCACGGACAGCCCGGCCGGCGGCCTGCTGCCGTTCCTGCCGCTCTCCGCAACCGGGTCCGACGCCGGCCAGATCGTCACAGTGACCGCCGCCCTGCCGCCCGGCACCGCCGGCAGCTACTCGAGGCTCGGCAGCGGCTTCATCGCTCCGGACGGCCTTACCTACGTGGTGAGCGGCACCAACGCGCAGGTCACGGCGGCGCTTCACACCGTGATCTTCACGCCCGCCGATCCGACGATCGCCACGCTGCCGGAGAGCTTCACCGCCCTGGTCGTCGGCGCCACCTCCACCACCACGCTCGCCGACGTCGGGGCCGGCAACTCCGTGCTCGTCGCGGGCAGCGGCAGCGACACGCTCACCTCGGGCGTCGGCACGGACAGCCTCTACGGCAGCGGCGCCAGCTCGATGCTGCTCGGCGGCGGCGGCAACGACCTGTTCGTGGCCTCGACCGGCGACAGCACCGTCTTCGCCGGCACCGGCAACGCCATGGTGTACGGCAACACCGGCCCGCTTGTGTTCGTCAACAGCGGCGGCGACTCCACCGTGTTCACCGGCAGCGGCTTCGCCGGGGTATTCGGCGGCGCCGGCACCCTGCAGGCGTACGGCGGCGCCGGCGGCGGCGTGTTCTACGGCGGCACGGCGGGCAACAACGTCATCGTCGCCGGCAACGGCGCCAGCAGCATCCTCGGCGGCGGCAACGGCGACCGGCTCACCACCAACTCGGCAGCACTCGACGTGCTCGCCGCCGGGCAGGGCAACGAGACGCTGGTCGGCACCGGGTCAAGCGGCAACAACCTGTATTTCGCCGGCGGCGGCAACGCCCTGATCGCCGCCGGCACCGGCAGCAGCCTCGTCATGGCCGGCAGCGGCCAGGACAGCATCTTCACCGGCGCCACCGGCAGCGCCACCATCTTCGGCGCCACCGGCGGCACGCTGGTGGTCGAAGGGCACGGCACCGCGACCTTTGCCGCCGGCAGCGGCAGCGCCACGGTGGACGGCGGTACGGGCGCCGATTTCGTCAGCATTGTCGACGGCCACGCCGGCGGCAGCGTGACGCTGAACGACTTCAAGCCGGACACCGACCAGGTCGGGCTCTACGGATACGCGCCGGGCCAGCTCGCCCAGGCGCTCGCCAGCGCCGCCACCGCCGGCGGAAGCACGACGCTTACCCTGTCCGACCACACGCGCCTCGTGTTCTCGGGCATCGCCGCGAGCCAGCTCGCGGGGTCGATCGCCAGCTCCAGCTAGAATGGCGGGGAGCGAAGCAGGCAAGAAAAGCCAGGGCCTCTGCTCCCATGCCTGGAAGCGAGGACTCCGCCAAAGGCAGGGCCCTTGGAGCCCTTCTTAAAAGAGGCCGGTCCAGGGGGCTCCCCCTGGCGGCTCCCCGCTTCCAGGATTTGGGCAGAGCCCTGGCCTTGCCTGCCAGGCCAGTCGTCGCATTCGGCCGTTCGCATGCCTCGGCTGGGCTTTGCAACGGCTTGCGGAGGCACAGGCCGGCCCTGATTTCCGCCAGCCCTCGCCCGTGCCGCCCCGCCGGGTCACGCCAGTATGTTCACGTGGCACGCAACCCGCGCCGTGGCGAGGCGCTTTCGCGATCACGGCCGCGCGCTTTGTGGGCCGCCAGTCAAGGGAACGCCCGATGCCTCAGTTCGACGCCACCATCAAGCACATCAAGGACGGCCTGAAGGGCTTCACCGTCGCCGCCGCGGTGAAGAACATCGAGGGTTGGGAGACCACGCTGGAGAAGGTGGACTCGCCCGGCGCCAAGGCGATCGTCAAGGACCTGGAGGCCCTGAAGAAGCACCTCCACGCCGACCCGATCAACCCGGAGCAGATCAAGAAGCTCGTGCTGAAGCTCGGCAAGGAGACGACGACCATCGCCGGCAAGTCCGACAGCAAGAACGCCGCGAAGATCAAGGCGCTCGGCGAGGCGTTGAGCGAGGCCGCGGAGTCCGCGACGGCCTGACGGCAGCGAGGCCAGAAAGCAAGGCTGGGCTCTGCCCAGACCCGCCAGGGGCGAGCCGC
>CAXSES010000172.1:0-6781 GCA_964236225.1 uncultured Acetobacteraceae bacterium | reverse complement strand
GGGGCTCTGCCCCTGGACCCCGCCAAAGGCTTGCCTTTGGAATCCACTACTTAAGCAAAGCCGGTCCAGGGGCGGCTCGCCCCTGGCGGGTCTGGGCAGAGCCCAGCCTTGCTTTCTGCCACTCTCGCCAGCCCGTCGCCGACCAGCCGCATGGTGGTCCACCCCGCACGCGGCTCGGCGCCGAGCGCGCGGTAGAAGTCCAGCGCGGGCTGGTTCCAGTCGAGCACTGACCACTCCATGCGGCCGCAGCGCCCGGCAACGGCGCGCCGCGCCAGGAGGCGGAAGAAGGCGCGGCCGATACCCTGGCCGCGGTGGTCGGGGCGAACGAAGACGTCCTCCAAATAGAGGCTGGGCCGGCCGGTGAAGGTGCTGAAGCTGAAGAAGAACACGGCCATGCCGGCGATGGCGCCGTCCCGCTCTGCGAGCAGGGCGTGGGCGCGCGGGGCGGGGCCGAACAGGCTATCGTGCAGGTCGGCACGGGTGGCGACGGCCTCGTCGGAGAGGCGTTCGTAGGCGGCAAGCTCGGCGATCAGGTCGAGCAGGACGGGGATGTCGGCGGGGGCGGCGTCGCGGAAGCTAGCTTCGGGAAGGGGCGTGAGGGTCACAGCATCAGGCTCAGCGGGTCCTCGACGATGCGCCTGAAGGCGGCGATCCATTGGGCGGCGAGCGCGCCGTCGATGCAGCGGTGGTCGACGGATAGGGTGACGGTCATCACCGTGGCGACGGCCAGCGCGCCGTTGTGCACGACGGCGCGCTTCTCGCCGGCGCCGACGGCGAGGATGCCGCCTTGCGGCGGGTTGATGATGGCGGCGAAGTCGCGCACGCCGTACATGCCCATGTTGGAGATCGAGAAGGTGCCGCCCTGGAACTCGGCGGGCTTCAGCTTGCCGGCGCGGGCGCGGGCAACCAAGTCCTTGGCCTCGTTGGAGATGACGGCGAGGCCCTTGCGATCGGCGCCGCGGATGATCGGCGTGATCAAGCCGTCGGGAATGGAGACGGCGACGGAGATGTCGACGTCGTCGAACTGCAGGATCGCCTCGTCGGTGTAGCTGGCGTTGACGCCGGGCACCTCGCGCAAGGTGGCGGCGCTGGCCTTGATCAGCAGGTCGTTGACGGAGAGCTTGAACGCCGCCGGGCCGCCGGCGGGAGACTTCGCGTTGAGCTTCGCGCGCAGATCGAGCAACGCGTCCAGCTCCACGTCGATCGAGCAGTAGAAATGCGGGGTGAACTGCTTGGACTCGGACAGGCGGCGCGCGATCGTGCGCCGGATGTTGGAGTTGGGCAGGCGCTGGTGCGCAGCGGTGATCGCCACCGGTGACGGTCGGGCCGCAGGCGTCGGCGCGGGCGCGGTGACGGGCGCCACGCCGGTCAGGGAGGCGGGGCCGGGCACTGCGACGGCGGGCGCGGCAGGTGTGGCTGCGGCGGCTTGCGGAACGGCGGAACGGGTTGCGGCGGCGGGCAGCGGCGTGGCAGCCGCGGCGGTGGGCTGCGCGGTGGGGGCGGGCTGCGCCGCGGGGGCGCTGCGGGCGGCCTCGACGTCACGGCGTACGATGCGGCCGTTCGGGCCGGTGCCGCGCAGGGTGTCGAGCGCGAGGCCGGCCTGCGTGGCCAGGCGGCGGGCCAGCGGCGAGGCGACGACGCGGCCGCCGGGGGCTCGCCTCTGTGCCGCGGGGGGGGCGTGCGCCGGGCCGGGCGCGGCGCCCTGCAGGGTCGCGCTGGACGGGGTGGCGGGCGCGCCGACAGCGGGCTGCTCGGCGACCGCGCCGTAGCCGCCGGAACCCGCGGTCTCCGCGTCCCGCCGGCCCTGGGCGCTCGCGGCGTCGCCGGCGGGCGGGACGGCTTTCGCCGACGCGCCGGCTGCGGGGGCTGCGTCGCCCGCGGACTCGCCCTCGGCCAGGATCACGCCGATCGGCGCGTTGACGGCCACGCCCTCGGTGCCGTCGGGGACCAGGATGCGGCCGAGCGTGCCCTCGTCGACGGCCTCGACCTCCATCGTCGCCTTGTCGGTCTCGATCTCGGCGATCACGTCGCCGGCGGCGATCGCGTCGCCCTCGCGGACCAGCCAGCGGGCAAGCGTGCCCTCGGTCATGGTCGGGCTGAGCGCGGGCATCAGGATGTTGGTGGGCATCAGAACAGCTTCCGCACGGCGTCCACCACCCAGTCAGGCTGCGGCAGGGCGAGCTTCTCCAGGTTGGCGGCGTAAGGCAGAGGCACGTCGAGGCCGCAGACCCGAGCCGGCGGCGCGTCGAGCCAGTCGAAGGCGTGCTCGATGGCGAGCATGCCGATCTCCGCGCCGATGCCCGCATACGGCCAGCCCTCCTCGACGGAGACCACGCGGCTGGTCTTCTTCACGCTGCGGACGATCGTCTCCGTGTCGAGCGGGCGCAGGGTGCGCAGGTTGACGACCTCGGCGGAGATGCCGTGCCCTGCCAGCTCCTCCGCCGCCTTGAGCGCCACGCCGACCATGATCGAGTAGGCGACCAGGGTGACGTCGCTGCCCTCGCGCTCGATCTTCGCGCGGCCGATGGGGAGGATGAAGTCCTCGTCCGTCGGGCACTCGAAGCTCTGGCCGTAGAGCATCTCGTTCTCGAGGAAGATCACCGGGTTGGGATCGCGGATGGCGGCGCGCAGCAGGCCCTTGGCGTCGGCCGCAGAGTAGGGCGCCACGACCTTGAGGCCGGGGCAGTGCGCATACCAACTCGCGTAGTCCTGGCTGTGCTGGGCGCCCACGCGCGAGGCCGCGCCGTTGGGGCCGCGGAACACGATGGGGCAGCCCATCTGGCCGCCGGACATGTAGAGCGTCTTGGCGGCGGAGTTGATGATGTGGTCGATCGCCTGCATGGCGAAGTTGAAGGTCATGAACTCGACGATCGGGCGCAGGCCGTTCATCGCGGCACCCACGGCCATGCCGGTGAAGCCGTGCTCGGTGATCGGCGTGTCGATGATGCGCCGCTCGCCGAACTCCTCCAGCAGGCCCTGGCTGATCTTGTAGGCGCCCTGGTACTGCGCGACCTCCTCGCCGAGCAGGAACACGGCGGGGTCGGCGCGCAGCTCGGCGGCCATTGCGTCGCGCAGCGCCTGGCGGATGGTGATGGAGCTGGTGGCGCCCCACTCCTTGTCGGCAGAGGCTTCCGGCGCGGGGGTTGCGCCGGTGCCGGGCGGCGTGGCGTTCGCCATCGCCGACGCGGCCGGGGTTTCCTGCGTCGTTCCCTGTGCGGCGACGGGCCCGGGTTGCGGGGTTGCCCGCGCGGCTTCAGCGGGTGGGGCGTCCGCCCGTGGCGTCGCGGACGCCTCGGCGCCCTCGCCCTCTGCGGCGAGCGTGGCGATCGGGGTGTTGACGGCCACGCCGTCGGTGCCCTCCTCGATCAGGATCGCTGCGAGCCTGCCCTCGTCGACGGCCTCGACCTCCATCGTCGCCTTGTCGGTCTCGATCTCGGCGACGACGTCGCCGGCGGAGACGTCGTCGCCGACCTTGACCAGCCAGCGCGACAGCTTGCCCTCGGTCATCGTCGGCGACAGCGCCGGCATCAGGATCTGCACGGTCACGGCGCGGCCCCCGGGACGGCTCCGGGTGCTGCGGGGCCGCCGGTGGGCGCCCGGGCGGGGCGGGTGCCATCCGCGTCGATCAGGATGTCGGTCCACAGCTCGGCCGGGTCGGGCTCGGGGCTGGCCTGGGCGAACTCTGCGGCCTCGGCGACGACGCGCTTGACCTCGTCCTCGATGGATTTGAGCGCGGCCTCCTCGTCGCCCCAGTCGAGCAGGTGGCGGCGGGCGGATTCGAGGCAGTCATGCTCTGTGCGCATCTTCTGCACCTCGTCGCGGGTGCGGTACTTGGCGGGGTCGGACATCGAGTGGCCGCGGTAGCGGTAGGTCTGCATCTCCAGCAGGTAAGGCCCCTGCCCGCTCCGGCAATGCGCGACCGCGGCGTCGGCGGCGGCGCGCACGGCGAGCACGTCCATGCCGTCGACCTGGCGGCCGGGGATGCCCCAGGGCGCGGCGTTCTGCGACAGGTCGTGGCTCGCAGAGGCGCGGGCGACGTCGGTGCCCATGCCGTAGCGGTTGTTCTCGATGACGTAGACGCAGGGCAGCTTCATCAGGGCCGCGAGGTTGAAGCTCTCGAACACCTGGCCCTGGCTGGACGCGCCGTCGCCCATGTAGGCAATGCTGACGTGGTCGTCGCGCCGGTACCAGTTGCTGAACGCCAGGCCGGTGCCGAGCGCCACCTGAGCGCCGACGATGCCGTGGCCGCCGAAGAAGTTCTTCTCGCGCGAGAACATGTGCATCGAGCCGCCCTTGCCGCGCGAGTAGCCCCCCGAGCGCCCGGTCAGTTCGGCCATCACGCCGCGCGCCTCCATGCCAGTCGCCAGCATGTGGCCGTGGTCGCGATACGAGGTGATGACCTGGTCGCCCCGCTTGAGCGCGGACTGCACACCGACCACGACCGCCTCCTGGCCGATGTAGAGGTGGCAGAAGCCGCCGATCAGCCCCATGCCGTAGAGCTGGCCGGCGCGCTCCTCGAAGCGGCGGATCAGCAGCATATCGCGATACGCCCGGCGCAGGCCGTCGCGGTCCATCGCCGTGTTGGAGGGCGAAGCGTGCCCCGGCGCGGCGTGGTCGCCGGCGGCCTCCATGACGGGATCGGCCTCGCCGGTCGCGGGCGAAGGCTCGACAGGGCGGGAATCCTCGACGCGCTGCGATGTCTGCGGGCTGTCCATCGGCATAGGAAATCATCCCCTCGGGGTGGTCTGCACCCGTGAACAGCTAACCCCGGGGTCGTCCCGCGACAAGCCGCGGACCCGGGGGGAAATCGCGTTGCGGTGCGGCAAACGACACGCATGGCCGCACGGACAAGGCTCTTCGAACGAAGTGGAACGCGCGCCAGGCAATGCACGGGGCCACCACCCTGGCCAGGGCGGCGGCGAAGCAACTAAATGCCGGACGACCCGGCCGCGACAGGCTAGCGAGGCGTCAGAAAAGCTTGTGTCCCGTCTCGTAGGGCACCACGATCTCGCTTGGTTCGGCCCGGTTCAGCATCGCGCGTGCCCGCTCGTCGAGAAGGTCGGGGTCCAGTCGCGCGGTGCGCAACGCCGCCACCCGCCGCTCCCACGCCTCCTGCTCCGCCGTGGCCTGCGCCAGCTCGCCCTGCACAGTGGCGAGCTGCTGCTCGCGCAGGGCATGGGCACGCAGGCCATGGTCGCCGCGCGTCACCTGCCAGCCGAAATAGCCGACCAGCGACAGGAACAGCAGCGGCGGGACCGCCTCCCTCGCACGACGCTTCAGCGCCCGACCCAACGACATCCTGGCCTCCCCCAACCCATGCGCCACGATCCGGCGTCGATATCACCTATTCGCGAGTCTGAGGAGTGCGGGTGTGTACCGGGAAGCAAGGCCAGGGCTCTGTCCCCTGTCCGGAAGCGGAGACCCGCCAGGGCGAGCCGCCCTGGACCGGCACGAATTGGTGCCGGCAGCACATGCCCGGGAGTTGGACCCGGTTCCAAGTCGGAGTTGCCGGAGGCGAACCTTTGGCGGAGTGTGAGGCGGAGCCTCGACCTTTCTTGGCACTTCAGCCACGCAGGATCGTGCGCCCGGCATAGCGCGCCGCCGCGCCGAGCTCGCCCTCGATGCGGATGAGCTGGTTGTACTTCGCGGTGCGGTCAGAGCGCGAAAGGCTGCCGGTCTTGATCTGACCGCAGTTGGTGGCCACAGCGAGGTCGGCGATGGTGCTGTCCTCGGTCTCGCCGGAGCGGTGGCTCATCACGCAGGCGTAGCCGGCGCGGTGGGCCATCTCCACGGCCTCCAGGGTCTCGGACAGGGTGCCGATCTGGTTGACCTTGACCAGGATGGCGTTGGCGATGCCATCCTCGATGCCGCGCGACAGGCGCTCCGGGTTGGTCACGAACAGGTCGTCGCCCACCAGCGTCAGGCGGTCGCCAAGCACCTCCGTCATGTGCTTCCAGCCGTCCCAGTCGTCCTCGGCCAGCCCGTCCTCGATCGAGACGATGGGGAAGCGGTCCGCCAGCGCCGCCAGGTAGTCGACCATGCCGCCGGCGTCGAGCGACTTGCCCTCGCCCGCCAGCTCGTAGCGGCCCTCGCGAAAGAACTCGGTGGCGGCGCAGTCGAGCGCGAAGGTGATGTCCTCCCCCGGACGGTAGCCGGCCTTCTCCACCGCGCGGGTGATGAAGGTCAGCGCCTCCTCGGCGGAGCGCAGGCCAGGGGCAAAACCGCCCTCGTCGCCGACGTTGGTGTTGTGGCCGGCCTCGGACAGGCCCTTCTTCAGCTGCGCGAACACCTCGGCGCCCATGCGCACGGCGTCGGCGATCGTGCCGGCGGACACCGGCTGGATCATGAACTCCTGGATGTCGATCGGGTTGTCGGCGTGCTGGCCGCCGTTGACGATGTTCATCATCGGCACCGGCAGCACGCGGGCGAACGCGCCGCCGACGTAGCGGTACAGCGGCGTGCCGGCATCGGCGGCGGCGGCCTTGGCCACGCCCAGAGAGACGGCGAGGATGGCGTTGGCGCCGAGGCGGGCCTTGTTCGGCGTGCCGTCGAGATCGATCAGAATCTGGTCCAGCGTGAGCTGCTCGGTGGCCTCCATGCCGTTCAGCGCGTCGAGGATCTCGCCCTCGATCGCGGCGCAGGCCTCCAGCACGCCCTTGCCGCCGTAGCGGGACTTGTCGCCGTCGCGGCGCTCATGAGCCTCGTGGGCGCCGGTGGATGCGCCGGAGGGCACGGCGGCGCGGCCCACGGCGCCGGACTCCAGAAGGACGTCGACCTCGAC
>CAXSES010000171.1:4348-6814 GCA_964236225.1 uncultured Acetobacteraceae bacterium | reverse complement strand
CCCGCTTCCAGGTCGACGTTGTTGCCGGCGACATTAACCAGTCGCGAAACTCTTTGCCCTACGCTGCCGTGACACGGGCCAGGACGCCGCCGACATGGATCGGCGACGGACGCTGTCCCTCCCGGCGGAGCCTGACGTGTTTCCTGGCCACCCTGCTGACGACGAGATCAGCGTGGCGCGCGACCGCTCATGCGCCGCCTCGCACCTGCGCGCGGCGCTGCACGCCATGCCGGTCGGCGTGCTGACCTTCGACCGCGCGCTGGGCCTCCTGTTCGCCAGCACTCGCCTGGCCACGACGCTGGAGATCGACCCGGACGTCACGGGGCGCGCCGCCACCGTGCTCGACCTGCTCGAAGGCAGCAGGGCGCTGGATCAGGCCGCCGTGCGGCGCCTGCACGGGATCTGCCTCGCCGCGACCACCGGGGACGCCGCGCACCGAAGCACGTTCACCATGTCCGGCGCGGCATCCGGCGCGGCGTCGCGCGTGCTTGCGCTGCACGTGGCCCCGCTCGGCGACGGCCACTGGATGGCCACGCTGGAGGAGGCCGCCGCCCGGCCCGGGGCCGGGGCGATCGAGCCGGCGATGCGCGACCCGCTGACCGGCCTGGCGAATCGCCGGCAGTTCCTCGATCGGGTCGGCGCCACGCTGGCCGACTCCGCCGCGTGCGGCACTGCGGACGACGCGGCGGGGCGGGCGGGCGGTTCGGCCGTGTTCCTGATCAACCTGGACCGCTTCAAGACCATCAACGACACGCTGGGCCACCTGGTCGGCGACTCGCTGCTTCGCCTTGTGTCCAAGCGCCTGAGCTCGATGCTGCGCGACCACGACATGGTGGCGCGCCTGGACAGCGACGAGTTCGCGCTGCTGATCTCGCCCGCCTCGGGGCCGGAGCGGATGGCGCAGCTGGCCAGGCGCATCGTCGACGTGCTCGGCCGCCCCTACCTGATCGACGGGCAGCTCGTGAACATCGGCTGCAGCGTCGGGGCGGCGCTCGCCCCGCGCGACGGTGCCGGGCACGACGAGCTGCTGCGCAACGCAGGCCTGGCGCTCTGCCACGCGAAGAAGTCCGGCTGCGGCGCGTTCAGCTTCTTCGAGCGCGAGATGGACGCCCGCGCGCTTGCGCGGCGCACCCTGGAGATCGACCTGCGCAAGGCGCTGAGCCTGCGCGAGTTCGAGGTGCACTACCAGCCGCAGATCGACCTGGAGTCCGGCGCCGTGGCCGGCTTCGAGGCGCTGCTCCGCTGGCGCCACCCGGAGCGCGGCCTGGTCTCGCCCGTCGATTTCATTCCGGTCGCCGAGGATATCGGCCTGATCACATCGCTCGGCGAATGGGTGCTGCGCGAGGCCTGCCACGAGGCGAGCCGCTGGCCGGACGGGGTCTCTGTCGCGGTCAACGTGTCGCCGCACCAGTTCGAGGACACGGCCCGGCTGGTCTCCGTGATCGCCCGCTCCCTCGCCGCCTCCGGCCTGCCGGGCAACAGGCTCGAGATCGAGATCACCGAAAGCGTGCTGCTGCGCAACGAGGCGGCGGTGCTGACGACGCTGCACCAGGTCCGCGCGATGGGCGTGCGGGTGGCGATGGACGATTTCGGCACCGGCTACTCCTCTCTGAGCCAGTTGCACAGCTTCCCGTTCGACAAGATCAAGATCGACCGCTCCTTCGTGACGGATCGCGGCGACACCGCCGGCCAGAACGCCATCATCCGCGCCATCACCGCGCTGGGCGTCAGCCTGGGCATGTCGACGATCGCCGAGGGGGTCGAAACCTCCGAGCAGCTCGATCGCATCCGCACCGAGGGATGCACCTCGGTGCAGGGCTACCTGTACAGCCGGCCGGTCCCCGTGGAGCAGGTGGCCGCGCTGATCGCCAGGTATGCCCGCCACGGCACCACAGCCTCGATTCAGGCCACCTGAAAGGTCCCGGACGCCATGACCCAGCTCTACCGCGTGCTTTACTGCAGCCGGAACATCGTCGCCGGCGCGCCGGAGGAGGTTGCAGCCGACATCCGCGTCATCCTGGCCTGCTCGCGCCGCAACAACGCGCGCGACGGCATCACCGGCGGCCTGCTGTTCAGCGAGGGCGTCTTCGCCCAGGTGCTGGAGGGCTCGATCGCCGCGGTGGAACGCGCGTTCGAGCGCATCCAGTGCGACGAGCGGCATGGCGAAGTGACCGTGCTGGAGGCCGGCCCCATCGCCGCGCGCGACTTCCCGTCCTGGTCGATGGCCTTCGCCGGGGTCGACGCGGCGGGGAGCCTGCTGGGCGGCGTGGTCATGACCGACGCGTTTTCCGGCCGGTCGAAGGCCGGCGGCGAGGTGCTGGACCTGCTCCGGTCCGTGGTGGTGCGCGAGACCGACTGGCTGTCGCCGCTCCCGGAGCTGCTGCGCTCCTGACCGCGACGGCGGCGATCGGCCGGCAAGCCCGAACCCCGCCCAGGCCCGCCAAGGGCAGGGACCTCCGGACACCG
>CAXSES010000171.1:2849-4248 GCA_964236225.1 uncultured Acetobacteraceae bacterium | reverse complement strand
CGCTTTGGCGCGGCGCCCCGGTCTTGCTAGGCAGGGGGATGACAGCCGCACGCGCCTCCGGCGCCTCCCCCACGATGGCGCAATGGTTCCTGCTGAAGGCGGAGCAGCCCGACGCGCTGCTGTTCTTCCGCATGGGCGACTTCTTCGAGCTGTTCTTTGAGGACGCCCAGGCGGCCGCCGCGGCGCTCGACATCGCGCTCACGGCGCGCGGCGAGCACGCGGGCGCGCCTGTGCCGATGTGCGGGGTGCCGGTGGGCACGTCGGAAATCTACCTGGCGCGGCTGATCCGGCGCGGATTCCGCGTCGCCGTCGCAGAGCAGATGGAGACGGCCGCCGCGCGCTCCGGCCGCGCGCCGCTGCGCCGGGCGATCGTGCGGCTGGTGACGCCGGGCACGCTGACCGAGGACGCGCTGCTGGAGCCCGCGCGGCCCAACCTGCTGCTGGCGCTGGCGCAGGGCAGGGTCGGCGACGCGGGGCCGGGCGGGGCCGGGCGGGCGGCGGGCGCGGCGGGGTTCGGGGCGGCGTGGCTCGACGTGTCGACCGGGCTGTTCGAGACGCAGTCGGTGGCGCCGGACGGGCTGGCGGCGCTGCTCGGGCGGGTGGAGCCGTCCGAGGTTCTGGCGCCCGCGGGCCTGGCCCTGGGGGAGTGGGAGCCGAGGCGGGCGCCGCCGCGCGAGCCCTCGCCCTCGGCCTCGGCGCGCGCGCGGCTGGCCGAGGCGTTCGGCGCGCGCAGCCTGGACGCGTTCGGCGGCTTCTCCGACCCCGAGGCGGTGGCGGCGATGCTGGCGCTCGACTACGTGCGGGCGACGCAGGCGGGGCGGCTGCCGCGCCTGTCGCCGCCGGTGCCGCTGGGCGAGGCGCGCCACCTCGCGATGGACGCGGCGACGCGGGCCAGCCTGGACATCCTGCGCGCGCGCGAGGCGGACGGGCCGTCGCTGGTCTCCGCGGTGTCGCGCACGATGACCGCGCCGGGCGCGCGGCTGCTGGCGCAGCGTCTCTCGGCGCCGCTGACCGACCCCGCGGCGATCGCGCGGCGGCAGGACGAATGGGGCTGGCTGCTGCGGGCCCCGGCGGCGCTGGCGGCGCTGCGCGCGGCGCTGCGCGGAACGCCGGACATGGCGCGCGCCCTGGGACGCCTGTCGCTGGGGCGCGGCACGGCGCGCGACCTGGCCGCGCTGCGCGACGGGCTGGCCGCGGCGGACGCGGCCCGGACGGCGCTGGCGGCCGGGCCGCACGGCCTGCCGGCGCAGGGCGTCGGCGCGCACGGCCTCGACCTGGCGGGCGGCGTGGGAGCCGAGGCGCTGGCGGGCGCACGGCGGATGCTGGCCGGAGGGCGGGCGGCCCAGGAGAGCGCGCAGGCGGGCACGCCGGAGACGGGCACGCCGGAGACGGATACGCC
>CAXSES010000171.1:0-2749 GCA_964236225.1 uncultured Acetobacteraceae bacterium | reverse complement strand
GAGACGGATACGCCAGAGACGGATACGCCAGAGACGGGCGCGCTGGACGCGCTGCGGTCGCTGCTGGCGCGGGCGCTGGTGGAGCAGCCGCCGGCGCGCGACGACGGGCACGCGGTCGCCGCCGGCTTCGACGGCGAGCTGGACGCGGAGCGGGCGCTGCGCGACGACAGCCGCCGGGTGATCGCCACGCTGCAGCTCGACTACGCGCAGCGCTACGGGGTGGCCAGCCTGCGCATCCGCCACCACGCGCAGCTCGGCTACGTCATCGAGGCGCCCGCCGTCGCGGTGGAGACGCTGCGCGCGCACCCCGACCTGACGCTGCGGCAGGGCATGGCGAACGGCGCGCGGTTCTCCTCCGTGGCGCTGGGCGAGCTGGACCGGCGCATCACCGAGGCGGCCGAGCGCGCCGGCGCGCGGGAGCGGGCGGTGCTGGCGCGCCTGGTCGCCGACGTGCTGGCGGAGTCCGACAGGGTCGCCGCGGCGGCGGCGGCGCTGGCGGGCCTGGACGTGGCGCAATCCGCCGCGCGCCTGGCGGAGGGCGGGCGGTGGTGCCGCCCGGTCGTGAGCGCGGACGTGGCGTTCCGCATCGAGGCCGGGCGGCACCCGGTGGTGGAGGCGGCGCTGGCGGGCCCTGCGGCGCGCGTGGCCGCCGCGACTCGCATGGCCCGTGCGGCGCCGGCGGCCAGCGGCTCCGCGGCACCTGCGGCCCCCGACCTGGCGGAGGATGATGTGACAGGCGGGGCGACAGCCTGGGCAACAGGCGGGGCCATGACAGGCGGCGGCCCTGCCGTCGGGCCGGCGGACCGCGCGGAGGCGGCGTTCCAGCCCAACGACTGCGACCTGTCGCCCGAGCGCAGGGTGCTGCTGCTCACCGGGCCGAACATGGCGGGCAAGTCGACCTTCCTGCGGCAGAACGCCCTGATCGTGATCCTGGCGCAGGCGGGCCTGCCTGTGCCGGCGGCCTCCGCGCGGATCGGCGTGGTGGACCGGCTGTTCAGCCGCGTCGGCGCCGCGGACGACCTGGCGCGGGGCCGCTCGACCTTCATGGTGGAGATGACGGAGACGGCCGCGATCCTGCACCAGGCGGGGCCGCGCTCGCTGGTGGTGGTGGACGAGATCGGGCGCGGCACGGCGACGCTGGACGGGCTGGCGATCGCGTGGGCGGTGCTGGAGGCGCTGCACGAGAGGTGCTGCTGCCGCACCGTGTTCGCGACGCATTTCCACGAGCTGGCGCAGCTCGGGGGAGGCACGGGGCCGGTGGCGGTGGGCGGCGTGGCCGGCGGGCGGCTCGCGCGGATGCGGCCGCACACGATGCGGGTGCAGGAGTGGCAGGGCGGCGTGGTGTTCCTGCACGAGGTGGCCGAGGGCGCGGCCGGGCGGAGCTGGGGCGTGCACGTGGCGCGGCTCGCGGGGGTGCCGCCGGCTGTGGTGCGGCGCGCGGGGCTGCTGCTGTCGCGGCTGGAGGCCGGCGAGCGGCCGCGCGAGGACCTGCCGCTGTTCGCGGGGCTGGAGGCAGGGACCGATGGCGGGGCGTCAGGGCCAGGAGAGGCGCCAGGGCCGGGAGGGGCGTCGGAAGCGATGGGCGAGGCGGTTGTGGAGGCGCTGTCGCGGATCGACGTGGACGCGCTGTCGCCGCGCGAGGCGCTGGAGGCGCTGTATCGCCTGAAGGGCCTGTGCCGGACGACGTCGTGACCGCACGTCGCCCTGCAGGCAGGGCCGGGCTTCGCCCAGCTCCGCCAAAGGGCGCCGTGCCCGGGGAAGAAGTCCCCTGGAAACCCCTTCCCAAGGGCAGGGCCAGGGGCGCTGCCCCGGCGGATGAGGCGGAGCCTTCGACCTTGCTGTCCCGCCCGCCCGCCCGATGGGACGGAACCTGGGCCTGGCGCGATAACATCCCTGTCACGGCCGGCGATCCGGCGTTACTCTTGCGCCGATGGCCGCACAGGACCCGACTTCCGAGATGCAGAGCGCGGTGCCCCTGGCAGCGGCGATGGCCGCGCTGGCTGCCGGGCTGGATGGCCGGCCGGTGCCGCGCGACGCGGCTCTCGCGCTGTTCCGCCGCCATCTGACACGGGTGCAGCAGCAGGTCCGCGAGGATTTCGAGGCCTACCGTGTCACCGGGCTGCAAGCGGCGCGCCTGCTGTCGGGCCACGTCGACGAGCTGATCGTGGCGCTGCACAGGCACGCGGAGTCGCTGCGCCAGCCCGAGGACACGCCGCCCGCGGGCTCGGGCGGCGAGGCCGGCGCCCCGGGCGCCAGGGCCCCGCGCACGGCGCCGAACGTCGCGCCGGCGCACGACGCCGGCGCGGAGGAGGCGCTGGCGATCGTGGCGACAGGGGGCTACGGCCGCAGCGTGCTGGCGCCGTTCAGCGACATCGACCTGCTGTTCCTCACCTCGGACGGGCCCTCGCCGGGCCTGCTGCGGCGGGTCGAGTCCATGCTGTATTTCCTCTGGGACCTCGGGCTGAAGGTCGGGCACGCCACGCGCTCGGTGGCGCAGTGCCTGGAGCAGGCGTCGCGCGACGTCACAGTGACCACCACGCTGCTCGACGCGCGGCTGATCGACGGCGACACGGCGCAGTTCGACGAGTTCCGTCTCCAGTTCGGCGCGAGCAACCAGGACCATGCCGGCAGCTTCCTCGCGGCCAAGCAGGCGGAGCGGGTGGCGCGCCACCGCCGCTTCGGCGAGAGCGCCTACCTGGTGGAGCCCAACATCAAGGAGGGCCGCGGCGGCCTGCGCGACCTGCAGACG
>CAXSES010000170.1:0-6834 GCA_964236225.1 uncultured Acetobacteraceae bacterium | reverse complement strand
CTGCCCCCATGTTTGAAGACGGGGGACCCCGCCAAAGGCTCGCCTTTGGAATCCACTTGTTCAAGTTGCGCCGGGTCCAGGGGCGGCTCGCCCCCCGCCTGAAGCAGGGGCGGGTCTGGGCGTAGCCTGCCAAAGGTTCCGGCGGCCCTCTTGGGCCGTTGGAAGGGCAGGCGGAGGGGGAGCCCAGCCTTGCTTCGCTGACAGGTCAGAACCCAGGGTCGTTGGTGTCACAGGCCTCCGGTTTCCTCCTGCCCCGCACGCAACCATCCCGCTCCGCCAGGCGGCGGCGCTTGAAGGCCGCGCGGGCGCACCCGTTATGAGCGGCATGGGACACAAGAAGAAGGCCGGGCCGGGCGGGATCGTCGCCGTGGCGACGCCGTGGCGGGAGTTCGTGCTGGTGTGCGCGAAGTGCAGCCGCAAGCTCGACGGCGGCTTCGGCCCGGACGGTGGCCAGACGCTGCGAAGCGCGCTGAGGGACGGCCTGCGCGAGCGGGGGCGGCGGCGCGAGGTGAGGGTGGTCGAGGGCGGCTGCTTCGGGCTGTGCCCCAAGGGCGGCGTCGCGGTGGCGCACGGCGCCAGGCCCGGCGCGCTGCTGGTGGTGCCGGGCGGCGAGCCGGCCGCCCGCGTGATCGAGCGGCTCGCGGCGCCAGGAGCCGTGCCGGACGTCTGACATCGTCCCGCTTGGCGGCACGGTGCGCATTTCGGTTGTGCCCGGAAGCGGGCAGCGTGACGGCATGGCGTGAGAACGGGTCCGCCCGGTGCTTCACGCGGGCTTCACGACGGGCCACCTCGCGTTCTGGCCGGGGGGCGATGCAGTGACGCTGGCGATCGGGCAAACCGGCCTTGATACCTTCCCGGAGGCTTGCCCCTGGAGCCTCCCTGGCGTGCTCACCGACGGCTGGCTTCCGCCGAGCTGACCGAGGCCCGCGCCACGTTGACGACCGTCACCGTGCAAACGCGCATTCCTCCGCTTCGCTCCGCAATGACGGGCTCAACCGACAGGCCGCGTTGTCTCGTGGAACAGGCATGGCTCGTTGCGAGCGCGCGCCGAGGCGAACATCAACGGTTCACGCCGATCCGGCCGAGCACGACCCCCGCTCGCGGACCGGCGATGGCGGACCGGCGATGGCGGACCGGCGACGGAGCGCCTACCTCTTGGGTCGTGCCGCATCGGCGGCGCAGGGAGGGTCGGACCCATGCTTGCCACCTCGCACGCCTTCAAGGCGCACGCCGTCGAGTCGCTGCGCGACCCCGGGCTCCAGGCGGCGCTCGGCTACAGCACGCGCCACATGCAGGCGCGGCGCGCCGCCGCGGTGGCCGGGCTGCCGGAGTTCGAGCGGCTGCGCGACATCGGGCGCGACATCAAGGACCACACGCTCGCGCACATGGATTTCTACCTCGACGCCTACGCGCGCGCGGTGGAGGCGTCGGGCGGGGTGGTGCACTGGTGCTCGACGGCGGCCGAGGCGCGCGAGGCGGTGCTGGGCATCTGCCGCGACGCCGGCGCGCGCACCGTGACCAAGGGCAAGTCGATGATCTCCGAGGAGATCGGCCTGAACGAGCACCTGGAGCGGCACGGCATGGTGCCCGTGGAGACCGACCTCGCCGAGTACATCCTCCAGCTCCGACGCGAGGCGCCGAGCCACATCGTGGCGCCGGCGTTCCACCTCGACCGCGCGGACTGGGAGGCGCAGTTCCGGCTCAGCCACGCGCACCTGCCCGCCGACCGGGTGTTCGCGGAGCGCAGCGACATCATGGCCGAGGCGCGCACTGAGCTGCGCGCCCGCTTCCTGGCCGCGGACGTGGGCATCACCGGGGCGAACTTCCTGATCGCCGAGACAGGGTCCTCTGTGATCGTGACCAACGAGGGCAACGGCGACCTGACGCAGACGCTGCCGCGGGTGCACATCGCGATCGCGGGCATCGACAAGATCGTGGCCACGATCGAGGACACGATGAGCCTGGTGCGGCTGCTGGCGCGCTCGGCGACCGGGCAGGACATCTCCGTCTACACGACGTTCTCCACCGGGGCGCGGCGTCCCGGCGACCTGGACGGGCCGGACGCCTACCACGTCGTGCTGATCGACAACGGGCGGTCCTCGATGATCGGCACGCGGTTCCAGGACATGCTGCGCTGCATCCGCTGCGCCGCGTGCATGAACCACTGCCCGGTGTACGGCGCTGTGGGCGGGCACGCCTATGGCTGGGTGTATCCCGGGCCGATGGGCAGCGTGCTGACGCCGGCGCTGGTGGGCATCGAGGCGGCGGCGTCGCTGCCCAACGCCTCCACCTTCTGCGGCAAGTGCGAGGCGGTGTGCCCGGTCAAGATCCCGCTGCCGGCGATGATGCGGCACTGGCGGGAGCGCGAGTTCGAGCGCCACCTCACGCCGGTCGCGCAGCGCCGCAGCCTGGCGCTGTGGGCGTTCCTGGCGCGCAGGCCGGCGCTTTACCGCGTGGCGACGGGGGTGGCGGCGCGGGTGCTCGGCGCGATGGGGCGCAGGCGGGGGCGGTTCGCGTCGCTGCCGCTGGCGGGGGGGTGGACCGCGGGGCGGGACCTGCCGGCGCCGGAGGGGGAGACGTTCTTCGCGCGCTACGAGCGCGAGCAGCGGAGGGCGGCGTGAGGCAAGGAAGCAAGGCCAGGAGCTCTGCCCCCCATGTCCGGAAGCGGAGACCCCGCCAAAGGCTCGCCTTTGGAATCCATTGCTTAAGTGAAGCCGGTCCAGGGGCGCTGCCCCTGGCGGGTCCAGGGCAGAGCCCTGGCCTTGCTTGCTTCTTTGACGTGGCCGCATGAGCCGCGACGCCATCCTGGGCACGATCCGGCGCGGCCTGCGCCGGGGCGAGCTGGACGCCGACACGCGCGCCCGCCTGGAGGAGCGTCTGCGCGCCCCGCGGCGCCACCTGATCCCGCTGCGCAGCCTGGTGCCGCACGCCGAGCAGGTGGCGATGTTCGCGCGCCATGTGGAAAAGGAGTTCGGCACCGTGGCGCGGGTCGCCTCTGGCGAGGAGGTGCCGGGGGCGGTGGCGGACTACCTGGCGGGGCAGAACCTGCCGATGGAGGCGGCGATCGGCGCGCACCCGGAGCTGCGGGCGCTGCCGTGGCACACGCGACCGCTGCTGGGCCTGCGCGAGGGCGTGGCGGTGGGCACGGACATGGTCTCGATCCAGCAGGGCTTCGCGGGCGTGGCCGAGACCGGGACGCTGATGCTGCCGTCGGGGCCGGAGCGGCCGACGACGCTGAACCTGCTGGCCGACACGGCGATCGTGGTGCTCAGGGCGAGCCGGGTGGTGGGGCCGTACGAGGATGCCTGGGACCTGCTGCGCCGCGAGCGCGAGGCGGCGGGCCTCGGCGCGTCTGGCCCGGGGGCGATGCCGCGCAACGTGATGCTGGTGACGGGGCCGTCGCGCTCGGCCGACATCGAGCAGACCCTGGAGCTGGGCGCGCACGGGCCGCGTCGGCTGCACGTGGTGCTGATCGACGACGCCGGGGACCCCGGCGCAGGCCCGGCCGACCCCGGCATGGCGGAGGGGGGCATGGCGGATGGGCGCGGGGCAGACGGGCGCGGCGGGCGGGGCGGCCCGGTGACGTGAGCGTGCGTCGGCGGGCGGGGCTCAGCGAGGCGGACCTGGCGCTGTGGGCGGCGTATGCGCGGCTCGTGGTGCCGATGGCGGGGCGTTGCCTGCCGGCGCTGCCAGAGGTGCCGGCGGGCATGGTGGTGCCGCCGGCCCCCGCGACGCCGGCGGGCTCGCTCGTGCTGTCGCGCGCGGTGGTGGGGCCGGCGGTGGCGCGGGTGGCGCCTCTGGTGGTGGGGATGCAGCCGCCGGGGGTGGACTCCGCCACCTGGCAGAAGCTGTGCCGCGGCAAGCTGGCGGCGACGCGCACGCTGGACCTGCACGGGCGCACGGCGCAGCGGGCGTTCCACGCGCTGCACGCCTTCCTGCGCACCGCGCACGTCGACCGCCAGCGGGTGGTGGAGGTGATCACGGGGCGGGGCAGCGGCGAGACCGGCGGGGTGATCCGGCGCGAGTTCCCGCTGTGGCTCAACCTGTACGAGCTGCGGCCGATGGTGCTGGCGGCGGCGCATCCTGTGCCCGGGCCAGGGCTCGCGAACCTGGGGTCGGTGCGGCTGCTGCTGCGCAAGCCGCGCTAGTCGGGAGGCGGCGCGCCGGGTCCCCGTGGCCCCGGCGCGACGCGGAGCGTGCCGCCGTCCCGGACGCGGGACGGCGGCGGGGCGGATCAGTTGGCGGTGCGGGTCACGCCGTCCGGCGTGGTGACCGGGGTCTGGGCGGCGGCCTGGTCGGCGGCCTGGGCGCGCACGGCCTTGCGGTGCTTGTGGCGCACGTACATGCCGGTGGCGCAGCCGCCCATGGCGCCGAGCACGCCGTGATGGGCGAGGTGGCCGCCCACGGCGCCGGCCGCGCCGTACTTCAGGCAGCCACCCGGCTCCGCCTGCGCGGACCCCGTCGCGAGGCCGGTGGTCAGCACGGCGAACGCGGCCAGGAATGCGGTTGTCTTCATCTTGTCTCTCCATTGCGGCATGTCGGCATCAGATGTGGCTCGCGTCGGCGACGCTGCCGCACATCATGAACATAGCACGGCTTCGTGGCGAGAGCATGGCGTGGCGCGGGCGCGGGCGCAGACGCGGGCCGGCTGCGCGCTGCGAATGCCGGGGGCGGAGGGAGCGCGCGGCCGGCGGTGCGGGCGCGGCCGAAGCCTGACGGACACGGCCGGACGGCGTGGACGCGGGGCTTTCCAGCAGGGCAGGACGACATCCGGGGCAGGTCGCGGGCGAACGGCTTGTCTCGTTCCTTGGCATCGGAGCAGGCACCTGTGCCGACGACGCGCTGAATGCGACACGTACGGGCAGGCGCCCCGCTTTTTCCGGCCTTTGCGGAGCGCTGTGTCCCACATGCCACGCCCGGGCGGGATTCTGGCGGATTTTCCATGGCAGGCGTCGCCGTCGCCGAGCCATACGCCCCCGTAACAGTCTCAGCGACGTGATCACACGTTTGTGTGAGAACTGGATTCAAGACAATCCTCCGGTTCTGAAACGGACGACGCCGGATCGTCGGCCGGCGGATTCTTGACAGGAACGCGAGGCTCCGGGAGCAGTAAATCTCCCATCAAGGAGTTACTGGTGAGACATCCTATAAGGTTCGGCCTCTTGCTGACCATCATAGCAGTGGCGCACGCCACACCTGGTCAGGCACAGCTCGCAGGTGAGCAGTACGTTTCTGCCCAGAACAATGCCATGCAGCCCTTTGGCTACGGCAGTGTTACGCAGTTGTTTGTAAGTAACTATGGCAACACCGGCAACGGGTGGTGCAGGGCGTCCGGCGGCTCGGCCTCGACCTGCCTGTCGATCTCGGGCGAGGGCGACTGCACCTGGCAGGTCAGCCCAGGCACCGTGGTATCCTGCAACCAGGGCGGGAAATCGGGGATCGACGAGACGCGGCTCGCCCCGGTCAACTGCAACGGCCAGCTCAGCGGCGACAACAACGCGAGCGGCCTGATCACCGGGGCGGACTGGTGCGGCTGGGCCGGCTACATGGCGCGGCGCACCACGGACACGCTCTACCAGTACAACGACTACGTCCGCCTCGGCGTGAACAGGCGCTTCGGCGGCGCCGTGTTCGAGCTGTACGGCACCGACAAGCTCGACCGCATCCAGCAGAACCCGGGCGGCGCCCTGCAGATGGCGCTGTACGGCGACGACCTGAACTACGCGCCCGCGGGCACCAAGTCGGGCTGGTTCGCCTTCAACCCCGACCAGGCCTTCCTGCCGCCCAGCACGGGCGGCTGGGACAACACGCCCTACCCGACCCAGGCCGCCTGCAACGCCGCCCACCCAGGCGTCGCCTGCCGCAACGAGATGGCCGCGGACAACGTCAGCGACGACGTGACCAACGTCGGCTGCGCCAACAACGGCCAGGACGCCGGCGCCGGCTTCAACCCTGTGCAGGCGGTCTCGCTCAACTGCTGGTACGGCGACGCCAACAACTATGTCGACGACGTCTACTCGCCAGGCGCCGGCCTGCTCACCGTCGACAAGCACGCGCCCAACAACTACTCCAAGAGCAGCAACGTCCCCGGCCTGTTCTGGGCGCAGACCTCGCAGGTGATCGGCCCGTTCGCCCAGCTCACCTACGACATCGTGGGCGGCAGCGCGCTGCGCACCATGACGCCCGACTTCCAGGAGCTGCCGGCGATCTTCCTGCACAACGGCATCGGCGCGCTCGTGTACTACTATCACGGCGCCAGCCCCTATGCCGACGTCGGCGGGCTGGTGAGCCGGTCGTCGCTGGCGCAGGGCGCCACCGGCATCCTCGGTTTCCCGCCCCGCACCGGCCAGTACGGCGCCGGCTACGACGTCGGCATGACCGAGGACTGGGCCAGCATGTGCGACAGCACCGGCACCCAGTGCGTCACCATCGCCTCGTTCTCCAACGCCGCGCAGATCATCCAGGCCAGCAACAGCCCGGGCGGCTCCTATTTCGGCCTGCACGGCTTCTTCACCCTGGCGCCCGGCCTGCGGCAGCGCGCCACCCTGTTCATCGCGCCCTATCGCTACGACGACGTCGTCGGCGGCAAGTCCGTCCGGCAGTGGGTCTATCAGCTCAAGCAGAACCAGATGCTGCCGCCGGCGCCGTTCCACGGGCCGGACCACTAGAAAGGAAGGCGAGCAAGGCTGGGCTCTGCCCAGACCCGCCAGGGGCGAGCCGCCCCTGGACCCGGCACAACTTAAGTGTTGGTTTCCAAAGGCGAGCCTTTGGCGGGGTCCAGGGGCAGAGCCCCTGGCCTTGCTTTCCTGACAGGTCAGGACTTCAAGGCTGTTG
>CAXSES010000169.1:0-6899 GCA_964236225.1 uncultured Acetobacteraceae bacterium | reverse complement strand
TACGGACCGGACGGCTTTCGCGAGATGAAGGGCGACCCTGCGCCGGCGCGGGTGTCGGCCGCCGCGTCCGATCCTGTGGCGGCGGCGCGGCTTTGGGAGGAATCGGAGCGGCTGTGCGGCGTGCGCTTCGGGGCGGCGTGACCTCGGGCGGGCAACTTCGCGCCGCCGGGCGCGCTCAGCGGGCGGTCGCGACACGGACAATCCCGGACCGGAGGGCGCAGCGATGGAACCCATGAAGCCGATGGAACCCATGAAGGGCATGGAGCCCATGGAACCCATGAAGCCCATGCAGCCGTTGCCGGAGAGCGGCTGGTGGCCGGACGGCCTGGGCGCGCCGTCGTCGAGCGGGTCGCAGAACGGGATGCGCTACGCCTTCTTCGGCAAGGCGCGGCGGCTGGTGATTGAGACGGAGGGCACGGTCAAGGTGTACGATAGCGGCGAGCACAGGATCAGCGGCGTGTCGCAGCAGGATGGCGGCTCGCGCAGCCTGTCGTTCAGCAGCGACGACGGGCCGGTCCGGGTCGAGGACCTGCACGAGGCGAAGTGACGCGAGGCGCCGGCAAGGCAGGAAGCAGGGCTGGGTTTCCCTCCGCCGGCCTTCCCAATTATCCGGGCGGCCCATCGGAGCCTTCAGCCAGCTACGCCCGGACCCGCCCTGGAGCGGCCTTGCTCAAGGGAAGCCGGTCCAGGGGCGCTGCCCCTGGCGGAGTTTGAGGCAGAGCCTCAACCTTGCCTGCCGCCTTCGGCCGCGCCGCGCATTGGCCGCGGGGCAGGGCGTTCCCATGTCCCGGGGATGAGCGGACACGAGACTGGCGCCCGGTTGCGCGTGATCGACCTGGAGACGACGGGGCAGGGCTTCGCCGATGGCGGCGTGGTCGAGATCGGCTGGCAGGATGTGGCCCGCGATGGCGACGGAGCGTGGTCGCTGCACGGGGCGACGGGCGCGCGCCTGGTCCGGCCGGAGCATCCGATCAGCCCGGCGACCTCGGCGATCCACCACATCGTCGACGAGGACGTGGCCGGCGCCGCGGCGTGGCAGTTCGTGGCGCCCGACGTGCTTCAGGCCTCGCCCGGTCCCGCGCCGCTGGCGCTGGTGGCGCACAGGGCGGCGTTCGAGCAGAGGTGGTGCAAGCCGGCGCTCTCTGGGCAGGCGCGCTGGATCTGCACCTACAAATGCGCGTTGCGGCTGTGGCCGGAGGCGCCGACGCATTCCAACCAAGGGCTGCGCTACTGGCGCAGGCCGGGCGGGCTGGACCGGGAGCGCGGGCTGCCGGCGCACCGGGCCGGGCCGGACGCCTACGTCACGGCGCATCACGTGCGCGACATGCTGGCGCTGGCCGACATGGCGCAGCTTCTCGCGTGGTCCGACGAGCCGGCGCTGCTGGTGAAGGTGCCGTTCGGGCCGTGGCGCGGGCGGCGCTGGGGCGAGCTGGACGAGGCGGCGCTGGAGCAGATCCTCGCGGGCGGCGCGGGCGGCAACGTGGACATGGCGTTCACCGCGCGCACCGAGCGGGCGCGGCGGGACGGAGCCGCCGGCGGGGCGGAGCGGCCGGTGCAGAGCGCGTTGCAGGTGTGAGGCGGCGGTTGTGCCCGCAGGAGGCAGGGCCGGGCTCTCTGCCCAGACCCGCCAGGGGCGGCTCGCCTCTGGCGGAGTTCGAGGCGGGGCCTCAACCCTGCCTGCTGCCGGCCAGGCGGCTTCCGCCATGCGGGGTAGGCATTGGCAGCCGGCGTGGCTATCACCGGGCCCGGAGCGATGGGCCTCCTTTCCTGCGCGAGTGCTGAGCCGATGACCGACACCCCTCCCGACCATCTGGCGTCCAATCCCAGGAGCCCGTTCTACGACGAGGCGGTGCTGTCCCGCAGCGTGGGCGTGCGCTTCAACGGCATCGAGAAGACCAACGTGGACGAGTACTGCGTCAGCGAGGGCTGGGTGCGGCTGACCGTGGGCTCCAGCGTCAAGCGCGACGGCACGCCGATGACGATCAAGCTGCAGGGCACGGTCGAGCCGTATTTTCGCGAGGCGCCTGCTTCCTAGCCGGAGGCGGCCGTGGTCCTGGCCGCGGCGGCGGGGCGTGGTCCGCCGGGGGCGAAGGTGGTTCACGCAGAGGGCGGTCCCTCGGTGGGCGTCCCGGTGGCCCACGCGACGGTGTCGGGTGGGTCGCTGGCCGGCGTGGACGATTTGCGGCGGTACGCCGCAGGCCGTGGCCGTGTTGATTCAGGTCGTGGCGGCGAGGCGGGCGTGGCCTGGGCGGGCGTGGTTCGGACGGGCGTGGTTCGGGGCGTGGCCTGGGCGAGCGGCGGTTGCGGGCCACATCTGCGGGCCGGTGGCTGTGCCGGGACTGCGACCGCGGATCGGCCGCGAGGCAACCAGGCGAAGAGAGAGATGTCGGACCTTCTGGTGAACACGCGGCCCGTCCCGGCGCCGGTCGACCACCCCGCGGTGAACTCCGGGCGGGTCGGCGTGCTGCTGATCAACCTCGGCACGCCGGACGCGCCCACCTACTGGCCGATGCGGCGCTACCTCAAGGAGTTCCTGTCTGACCGCAGGGTGATCGACGTGCCGCGCGCGCTGTGGTGGCCGCTGCTCAACCTGGTGATCCTGACGGTGCGGCCGTCCCGCTCCGGGGCGAAATACGCCTCGATCTGGGACAAGGAGCACAACGCCTCGCCGCTCGCGGTGATCACGCGGGCGCAGACGGCAGGGCTGCGGCGCAGGCTGGAGCAGCCGTCCGGGCGGCTCGTCGTGGAGTACGCGATGCGCTACGGCAGCCCGTCGATCGCGTCCAAGCTCGACGCGCTCAAGGCGCAGGGCTGCGAGCGCATCCTGCTGGTGCCGCTCTACCCGCAATACGCGGCGAGCAGCACGGCGACGGTGTGCGACAAGGCGTTCGAGCACCTGATGACCATGCGCTGGCAGCCGGCGATCCGCGTGGTGCCGCAGTGGAACGAGGACCCGGTGTACATCGACGCCCTCGCCGAGTCGGTGCGCGAGAGTCTGGCCGGGCTGGATTTCGAGCCGGAGATGGTGCTGGCGTCGTTCCACGGGGTGCCAAAGCGCTACCTGATGGAGGGCGACCCGTATCACTGCTTCGCGGCCAAGACCGGGCGGCTGCTGCGCGAGCGGCTGGGCTGGGACGAGACGCGGATGCGCACGACATTCCAGTCGCGGTTCGGGCGCGAGGAGTGGCTGCAGCCCTACACGGACAAGACGGTGGAGGCGCTGGCGCGCTCGGGGGTGAAGCGCATGGCGATCCTGGCGCCGGGGTTCGTCGCGGACTGCCTGGAGACGCTGGAGGAGCTGGGCGAGGAGAACCGCGAGATCTTCGAGCACCACGGCGGCGAGCGCTACGCCTACATCCCGTGCCTGAACGCCTCGCCGCGCGGGCTCGACGTGCTGGAGCACGTGGTGACGCGCGAGCTGGGAGGCTGGGTCTGAGGCCGAAGGCGGCGGGCGTTCAGGCAAGCAAGGCTGGGCTCTGCCCAGACCCGCCAGGGGGGAGGCCCCCCCTGGACCCGGCGCAACTTAGAGCAAGATTGCTCAAGGTTGACTGCCGATTTTTGGCGCCAGGCTTACCATGCGTTGCCTGGGCTGGTCCGCTGCTGATCCAACCTGAAGCAATCATGCTCTAAGTAACGGATTCCAAAGGCGAGCCTTTGGCGGAGTCCCCCGCTTCCAGGCATGGGGGCAGAGCCCCTGGCCTTGCCTGCCGGCGTCGCGGCGCGGTTGAAGTCGGCCGGTGCTCGTGCGGTGATGCGGCGCCGGCAAGCCGGCGGGAGCGGGCCGCCAACGATGCGGCCCTGAGGCAGTTCAGGGGAACCGGGTCATGTGGCGCATCGTGGGTCTGGCAGGCTGGCTGGCGTGCGGCACGGCGCTGGCGGCGACACCCGGGCCGACCTGCGTGGCCGACAAGGTCGAGGCTTGCATGAAGACGATGAAGAACGTGTTTAGCACGGCGGAGCAGACCAGGGCGTACTGCACGAAGGCGGCGCAGCAGAGCTGCGGGCCGGAGGCGCAGGAGCCGCGTTAGCAGGGCAGGGTCGAGGCCTGCCTCATCCGACCTGGCCTTGCCTGCCCAGGTGTCGCGCTAGTTGCCGGGTGCGAGCGGCGAGTCGGCGTACTGCGCCAGGAGCTGCTCGGGGTCGGCATAGATCGCGATGCAGCCGGCCTCGCGCAGGCCGGCCTCGGGGAAGCCGCCGCACAGCACGCCCACGACGCGCAGGTTCGCCTTCGTGGCGGCCTCGGCGTCGTAGGGAGTGTCGCCCACCACGATGGCGTCCGCCGCGGCCAGGCCAGGGATGGTGGCCAGGGCGGCCTCGAAGATGTCGGGGTTTGGCTTCGATTTCTCCGCGTCGTCGGAGGAGGTCTCGGCGTCGGTCAGGTCGGCGATGCGGGCGATCCTTTTGTAGGTCGCGAGCTCGTCCGACTTGGCGGAGGAGGCCAGGATGATTTTGGTGCCGTCCTGGCGGATGCGCTCGAACAGGGCGCGCACCTGGGGGAAGGCGGTGATGCGGCCGAGGTAGCGCTCCTTGAGGAGCCCGGAGCGGCGGGACTCCAGGGCGTGGCCGTGCTGCTCCAGCTCGTCGGGGGACAGGAACACCGGCATGAGCTGGTCGCCGCCCTTGCCGATCTGGCCGCGCAGCTCGCCAAGCGCGATCTCGTGGCCGAACTCCGCGAAGGCGTCCTGCCAGGCCCTGGCGTGCAGATCGACCGAGTCGACCAGGGTGCCGTCGACGTCGAAGATCACGGCCTTGGGCATCTCGGGGTTCCTTGGTGTTGGCCACGGGCGACACGGGGACGCGCGTGGCGATGCGCGCCGAGGGAGGCGCGCATGGGTTGGAGCGATGCGACGGGAGCCGGCGCGGGGATTGTCGGGCGGCCCGATGCGGCAGGGGTCGCGGAGCGTGGTCCCGAGGATGCAGCCTCCCCGCCGACGGGCCGCCCGAAGGCTCAGGTCTCGCGGATGTAGGCGGTGCCGTCCGCGGCGCGCGCGGGGTGGCTGGCGTAGCGGCCATGATCGGGGACGGCGAGGCGGTCGAAGTCGGCGGCGAGCGCGTGCAGGCCGCGGCGCAGCGCCGGGCCGTGCAGCGCGGGACCGTGGCCGGTGATCGCGCGCTCCGGCTCCAGGGCGGCGAGGCGGGCCACCGACTCGCGGGCGAGGCCCCAGTCGGCGGTGTAGTACATCGGCGGGCCGTGCAGCTCCGGCGCCTGGGTGAGCACGGCGTAGGCGGATTCCTGGGCGGTGGCGATGAAGGCGTCGGCGGCGAGCAGGGTGCGGTCGGAATGGCGGAACAGCGAGACCTGGCCCACGGCGTGGCCAGGCGTGTGCAGCCAGCGCCAGCCGGGCATGCCCGGCACAGTGCCGTCGGCCGGCAGGGCGCGCAGGCGGGCGCCCAGGTCGATCGGGCCGCGCGGGTAGAGCGGCGAGAGCAGCGACATCAGGCCGCCGCCGACGCCAGGGTCAGGCGGGGGATAGGCGGCGCTGCCGTCGAGGTAAGGGTGCTCCAGCGGGTGGGCGTAGACCGGGACGTCCCACCGCTCGGCGAGCGCGGGCAGGCCACCGACATGATCGAAATGGCCGTGGGTGAGGACGATGCAGCTTGGGCGGGCGTCGGCGCCGAACCGCGCGGCGGCGGCGGCGACGAGCCGGGCGGTCATGCCGATCACGCCGGCGTCGATCAGCACCCAGCCGCGGTCGCCGGCGTCGGGCGGGCCGTAGAAGGCCACGTTGACCAGGGCGAGGCGCGCATAGGCGAGGTCGACGGTGACGGCGTGGACCCCGTGGTCGGCCGTGGCGGCGTCGAGGGCGGACGGGTCGAGGGCAAGCTGCTGCGTCACGATGCTCTCCTGCGGCCCGGGTTGTCCTGCGGATTGGGCCTCGCTTGAAGCGTCGCGCCGCGCAGGGGTTCCCGGCCGGGTCCGCAATCGCGCCCGGGTGCGGCGCGGGCGCGGCGCGTGGCGCGGCGGACACGGCGCTGGATGGTGTCGTGGCGGCGCCTTGTGGGCGCCGACCGTGGCGGGCTTGATGGCGGCCGGGTGACGGGGGGCGGCGGCGCATGCGCCTGGGCGTGGGGCTGGTCGCTGCGGCGGCGTTCCTGGCGATGCTGCTGCTCGACACGCAGGCGGTGCTGCAGGTGGCGTGGATGGCGGCGCTGGGCCGCCTCGGGATTTGGCCGCAGCGTCTGCTCGTCGGAATGGCGGTGGTCGCGGCGTGCGGCCTGGCGTTCGCGGGGCTTCGCCGCTCGCGGCGCAGGGCCGCGCGTCCGGCGGCGCGGCAGCGGGCGATGCCGGCTGCCACGCCGGGCAAGGTCGCGCGCAAGGGCTCGGCCAAGCCCGGTCCGAAGGGACGCAGGCCCGCAGCGCCGGGCGTGGCGAGCGGCACCGGGCGTGCACCGGCGCGGCCCTCGCGGGCCTGATCCAGGGCGAGCGTGCGGCGTCCCTGGCGGTGTCCGGGGCGGGGCTGGCGAGCGGCCGGCAATGGCGATAGAGAGCGTCGCAACTGGCGGGAGAATGGCACGGTGGCGGACATCGCGGCGCGTCTGGACACGCTGGAGGCGGAGCACAGGGTGCTTCAGGGGGTGGTCGCGCACCTGCTGGCGCTGCTGGAGACCGCGGCTCCGTTCGGGCCGGTGGATGCCAGCAACACCGCGCACTGGTCCTACGACACCGGGGACGACGCCTCGCGCGCGGCCTACGAGGCGTTCAAGCTCAGGCTGAAGCTGGCGCGCGAGACGGTGGACGCCAACGGCTGACGCTGCGTCGTGGGCGACGGGGCGGGACGCAGGCGGCGGGGCTGGTGCTCCGCCGGATCCGACCTCGACCTGGCTCGCCTGTGTTTCATTTTATGCGGCGATGTCGTGTGCGAGTGTGTGGATGAGGGAGAGGATTGCTGTTGCGGGCC
>CAXSES010000168.1:0-6910 GCA_964236225.1 uncultured Acetobacteraceae bacterium | reverse complement strand
GCGGTAGCCGACCGGCACCGGCTCCGCACGGTAGCGGTTGACGTAGTCGGCGAGGCTCGGGGCGTGCGCCAGGAAGTCGGCCTTGTAGAACGACAGGATGGAGGACAGCCGGACGACGTGGCGGACGTCGTCGACCTGGACGTTGCGGGCCTGCGCGAGGAACTCGCGGGCCGCTGCGTCCAGCTCTCGGTCCAGCGAGGCGGCGTGGAACGGGACGCGCGGCAGGCGCGGGCAGGAGACCGACATGCAGTTCAGCGCGAAGTGCACGCGCTCGTCGCCGAGCGGGCGGATCACGTCGGCCTCGTAGTCGTAGAGCGACATCGACCTGCCGCCGACCGTCACGCTGGACAGCACGAAGAAGCCCAGTCGCCCCAGCATCGAGAGGCGCCCGGGAATGCCGCGCCGGACCACGTGCGCCATGGCGAGGGCGTTGTAGGCGTTGGCGTGGAAGGCAAGCCTGTCCCGCGGCGTCGGGAACGCGGCGGGCGCGTTGCCGGGCGCCAGCGCGGCGATGCCGGCCACCGCCACGTCGAGGTCGTGCCCATCGCGCGCCAGGCCGCGGAAGTCGACGCGACCCCGGTCGTCGACGAATCGCGACAGCACGCTCGCCCAGGCGGCATCCGTGCCTGCGGCCGAGGCGGCGTCCGCGCCGCCCTGTCCCGCGACGAGGAGCAGCACCAGGCAGACGACGACACGCTTCACCCGCCCGGCGCCTCGTCGACCGCAAGGCGCGCCCGTCCCTTGAGCGGCAGGCGCCGCGGCCGGCCCGTTCCCAGCGCAGGATGCCCGGCCAGAGGGTCCCACAGCACCTCCCCGTCGCCGGTGGGCACGGGGAACGGCTTGAGCAGGAACCGGTCGCGCCTGGCGTTGTGCAGGCACATCGAGACCGGGCCGTCCGCGCTCGCCACCATGAAGGCGCACGCCTCCACCCGGCAGCGATCCAGGCGTTCGGCGTCCATGAAGTCGTGGATGAAAAAGCTGAGCTTGCCGACCCTGGTGCGGCTGGCGAGCAGGTCACGGCGCATCGCCCAGAGCTTGCGGGCCGCCCAGCCCGAGCCGCGCAGCACCATCGCGGGATTGCGGGCGAGCCACCCCGCGAGCGTGGCCACGGCGCGCCGCCTGCTGGTGCGGTCGAACTGCAGGAAGCTGGTGGCGCCGAGAAGCTCGGTCATCAGCGCCTTGTCGTCGAACACGTCGAAAACCCTGCCATTCGCCACCAGGGTCATGGCGTAGCGGTTGCATTCGGCGTGGCCCACGCCCGGGGTGTCGAAGGCGATCCGCGTCCCGGCGCCGACCTGGATCTGCCCGGCCACGCTGTCTTTCGTGACCTGCTGCAGGCCGCAGCGGAGCGTGCCGCGCCCGGTGTCCGCCGCGAGCTGGAACGAGGCGAGGCGCACCACGTCGCTGTGGGCCACCATGAAGCGCACCACGCCGGGGATCTGATCGAGGTTGCCCGGGTGCACGGTGGTGTTGAAGAACACCGACAGGTTCAGTCCGCGTGCGCGCTCCACGTAGTCCTGCCGCACGGCGTCGAGGTCCGCCTCCGTCGCGAAGCCGCGGCGCTGCTGCGTGGTGTCGACGTGGAAGGCGACGTCCACCAGCCCCGCCCCGGCGAGTTCCGCCAGCAGGTCCCGCGTGGCCCGGATGCCGTTGGTGAACAGCGACGGGCGCAGGCCGCGCTCGCGCAGGCGGCGCACGATCGCGACCAGCTCGGATCGGTTGCGCAGGGTGGGGTCGCCGCCGGTCACCTGGACGTCGGTGTTCTCGCCATAGGTGTCGCGGATCACGTCGATGCGCCGGAACAGCTCGGCGAGGGGCACGTCACGCACTGCCTCGGACGCCTCCGACAGGTAGCACAGCGTGCAGTCCAGGTTGCAGCGCTGGGTGACCTCCAGCGCCACGCAGCCGATCGCCCAGCGCCGTCCCATGGTCTGGCTCGCGGACCACTGGCCGGTCTCGACCATCCTGGCGCGGGCGCGGTCGAGCGGAGACGCGCCGTGCGGGGACGGGAGCGACTCCGGGTTCAGGGCGTCGATCTCGGCGGGCGTCATGAACGGCATGGGCAGCCTCCGTGGGCATCGGACATCCCGACATATCGGTTGGAACGCGGGAGTTGATACCTTGCCTGGGCCGCCAGGCACGGGGGATGCCACCTGCCAATGCCGGTGCGCCGTGCCCGCCGGCACTGCGACCCGTGCCTGCACGCGACGTGGGCGCATTGGGGAAGGCTTCCGCGCAACACCGGCGTTCCTCCGGGGATCGCTGCAGGAAACAGGGCGAGGATCGGCGGGCTGGCTGGAGGCCTGGACGAGAGGGAGTGGGTCAGGCCGGCAGTCACTCACCGGGCCTGTCGACAGGCCTCCGCATTCCCGGTCCCTTATCCTTGTGTCCGGACGCCGCAGGAACGCCCATCCATCTCAATTCCAGGACAATTCTCGTCGATTGAGCGCAGTTGTATGTTGCTTTCTCCGCGCCTGAGAAACTAAGGTCAGCCTTGGCTGAGATGGTGTCCCACCGTCGACGCCTGGCTCCTGAAGCAAAAGCATGGCCTTTTTCACGCGCCTCTTTGGCGCTGGAGGAGGCATGTGGCGTGCCTGATGACCTTCACCCGCCGCCGCGATGCGGCACCCAAGTAGGCAGCAACATGTCTCACGTCGCCCTGGTCCGGTTGGTTGAACCCATGACCTCCGACAGCCTCGCGAGCCTGATCCATCAGCAGATAATCCGGCGCGTCGAGGCCAGGCCCTGGCAGGCGCCAGCGAACCCAGGAAGGTCCGCCCGGTCGAGAGAGTGGGAGGCCCTGGCCGAGGAACTTTGGCGGATGGCTGTGGGGGCGTTGATCGGCAAGGCGCCGGGTGACTGCCTGCCGTGGACCTGTGCGGCGGTGCCTGCGGCCTTGCTGCGGGAACTGGAGCCGGCATAGCCGCCTTGCGCCGTAGCCCAACGTCGGGAGGGTGACGGAGCGATCACGGGCAGCACCAACCTGGACGGCTCATGTGGCCGTCCAGACGCGCCCGGTGCGCCGGCTTGTTCCCTGCGCAATGCCGCGGCGGGCGTCCTCAGCCTGGCAGGGCGCGCCTCCACAATCGACCCGATACCGGACCCCTGGATGCTCAGCCTGAGTGTCCGAAGCGGTCTGAGCAGCAACGCGAAGCTGATGTCCCGGAGCGTCAAGGCGACGGGCAGATTCTGCGCGCGACCGGGGCCGGGAACGGAGCAGAAAAGCGCGAAAGCCAGCGGAGGCCAGAGTTGGGCGCCGCAAGGCAGTCAGGTACTCTTCCGATGCCTGGCCGATTTACTGGTTCCACAACGGGCGAGAGGTCGTTTCTCTTTCGCCGTGCGGAAGTCTGGCTGGGGGACCTGGATTCGAACCAAGGCTGCCCGGGTCAGAGCCGGGAGTTCTACCGCTAAACTATCCCCCAATCCGTGTCGCCACGCCGGCGATATCGGGAATGTTCATGCACCTACCACCTCGCCGACGCTCCGACAACCCACTGCCTCGGCGCGGCGGGGGAAAAGCCGCTTGCCCCTGCCACGCCGGAGGCAACACAATGACAGGTCAACCACGCGGAAGCCTCTGCCCATGGTCGAGCTCTCCCCGCAGGCGCCGCGGCGCAGCTCCGCCGGCGCGTTCGCAGCGCTGGACCTGGGCACCAACAACTGCCGGCTGCTGGTGGGCGCCCCCGCGTCGGACGGTTTTCGCGTGCTTGACAGCTTCAGCCGCATCGTCCGCCTTGGCGAGGGGCTGCACGACACCGGCACGCTCAGCCCGCTCGCCATGGACCGCGCGATGGCCGCGCTGCACGCCTGCGCCGCCCGGCTGGCGCGCCGCCCGGTGCGCCGGCTGCGCGCCATCGCCACGGAGGCGTGCCGGCGCGCGGCCAACGGGCAGGAGTTCCTGGGCCGGGTGCGCGCGGAGACCGGGCTCGACATCGACGTGATCACCGCGCGCGAGGAGGCGGAGCTGGCGCTGGAAAGCTGCGCGCCGCTGCTGGCCGCCTCACCCCGGCCGGGCGATCGGCGCGCCCTACTGTTCGACATCGGCGGCGGCTCGACCGAGCTGGCCTGGGTCAGGGTCGACGGCGCGCAACTGCACCTGATCGGCACCACCAGCCTGCCGGTGGGCGTGGTCACTCTGGCCGAGCGGTTCGGCGCGCGGGGCCACACAGAGGCGGGCTACGGCGCGATGGTCGCCGACGTGGCCGCGCGCCTGGCCCCGTTCGAGGCGGTGCACTGCATCGCCCACGAGATGCGCGCCGGCGGCGTGCGGCTGCTCGGCACCAGCGGCACAGTGACCACGCTGGCGGGGGTGGCGCTGGGGCTGGCGCGCTACCGCCGGCCGCTGATCGACGGCGTGGCGCTCGGGCGCGCGCAGGCGCTGGCGGCGATGGGCGAGCTGCGCGCGCTGGCGCCGGCGGGGCTGGCGGAGCACCCGTGCGTCGGGCCGGAGCGCGCGGCCTTCGTGCTGCCGGGCTGCGCGATCTTCGAGGCGATCTTCCGGCGCTGGCCGGCGGCCGAGGTCACGGTGGCCGACCGCGGCCTGCGCGAGGGCATGCTGCTGCGCATGATGCGCGACGCCGCCGCGCGCCGTGCCCCGCGCCGTCCTGCCATCAATCCGGCAATGCGGCCCCTGGCGGCCCATCCGGCATGAGCGGGTCGTCGAAGCCGCCCGGCCGGCGCCGCCCCGGCGCGAAAGGCGCGTCCGGGACCGCCTCGCGCCGCGCCGGCAAGGCCAGTGCCGCCCCCTCCGGCCGCGCCCCGACGTCGCGCGTCGGTGCACCGGGCGCAGACAGGCCGAACCCCAACACCGGCCAGCCCGCGTCCGGCGCATCCAGGCCAGCGCGCCGTGCCACGCCGTCCGGCGCCGAGATGCTGCGGGCGGCGACACGCGGCGCCGCAAAGGCCGGTGCCGCCGCAGCCGCCCCCGCGAAATCCACCTCCGCGACGTCGCGGCCGGCGCCCCGCGCGCGAACCGTCGCCGCCAAGCCGTCGCGGAACGCCAAATCCCCCTCCACGCCGGCAGCCGACCCTGCGGCCACGCCGCCGAAGCCGCGCTCCGGCACCGCCGCACCGCCACGCTCCATGAAGGCGCGCGCCGCCGCGGAGAAGGTCGCCAAGCGCGTCACCGCGGCCAAGTCCAAGGCGCACGCCGCCCGGCCGGGAGCCCCCGCGCGCAAATCCGGCGCCGCGCCCCGCTCCAAATCCGCCGACACCACCCAGGGCGCGCGCAGCGTCGCCGTCTCGCTGCGCACCGCGCGCGGCCGCACCACCGCGCAGCAGCACTGGCTGCAGCGCCAGCTCAACGACCCCTACGTCACGGCCGCCCAGCAGCAGGGCTGGCGGTCGCGCGCCGCCTTCAAGCTGATCGAGCTGGACGACAGGTTCGGGCTGATCCGCCCAGGGTTGCGCGTGCTCGACCTCGGCGCGGCCCCGGGCGGCTGGTGCCAGGTCGCGATCAAGCGGGGCGCGAGGCAGGTCGTCGGCCTCGACCTGCTGGTGGTCGACGCCGTGCCCGGCGCCACGCTGATCGTCGGCGACTTCACCGAGGAGTCGATGCCGGGGCGGCTGATGGCGGCGCTGGGCGGCAAGGTCGACCTCGTGCTGTCCGACATGGCGCCCAACACCACCGGCCACACGGCGACCGACCACATCCGCATCGTCGACCTCGCCGGCCAGGCGCTCGACTTTGCCCGGCGCGTGCTCTCGCCGGGCGGCGCCTTCGTGGCCAAGGTGCTGCAAGGGGGCTCGGAGAAGGAGATGATGGACTCGATGCGCCGCGATTTCGCCAGCGTGAAGCACGCCAAGCCGCCGGCCAGCCGGAGGGAGTCGAGCGAGCTTTACGTCGTGGCGACAGGGTTCCGGGGCGGGGAGTGAGCAGGAAGCGGCGCGGCAATCACCAGGGCGTGCGGGGGGCACCCGGCGTTCGCTCCGGAGCCTGGGCTGGTCAGGCGGGTTCGTGCCTTGCCGCTTGTTCGATCAATGATAGATGAAATCGTCTTTCCCTGTTTTTTGAGCTGACTGGATCAATTCCTCCCCCAGTCCACGGGCCTTGAGGTTGGCCACCTGCGCAAGTGTCATCCCGCCGCGGGTTGTATTTACCAAATGACCGGAGTCGTCATATATATTTTCAAATTCGCTGTCTGGCGAAGACATAACGGTAGTGCAACTTTTAGCATCTTCACGATCGCATCCGAAAAAAATAATGACATAGTCCAGCCCTGATTTGGCTTGGAGGCAATTCCATGTATAAGCGAGCGCGTCGATGCCGACCATTCCTTTTAGATCGGAACTTTTTGATTTATACTGTTTTAGATCTAAATTGTATACACGACCATTTAACTTATTTATTAGTGTTATGTTTTGGTATGTGCCTACCCCACCCAGGTTTAAACTTACATCAACCACCGTAGTTGCCATCAGTTGCATACTTCTACATTCCAATGTGTGCTTGACTGTCGACAAGCCGGCTGACTGAGCACTTGAAATTATAGATATAGTAAAAAAAATGCATGTATAGCATCTAAACCTCATTTTTGGCTTCCATTTGTTGATCAATTTCTAATTGCTTGGTAATAGAGTGATTTGCTGCTGTTTAACTTTTATCTCTTCCTTCAAGAATTCTTGGAATTTATTATTGACCTCGATGGTGCTATGATGAGGCTGTGAACCACCAGGCACAGATGACCACCTTGTACGCAGTTTTTGAAAGGCACTATCAAGCTGGCCATTCCGTATGTCCAGTGTTGCGTTCTTTCCAGCAATAAGCCAGCGTGCAATCGTGTCCTAATCTGCAGGCGTAAAATTTTTTACGCCTAAATGTACCTGTGCGTCATGCCATGTCTCTCTATTGATCTGGTATGCTCCACCCGATGAGTTTTTATCGTCTACTACAACAATGTGATCATTAACC
>CAXSES010000167.1:0-6915 GCA_964236225.1 uncultured Acetobacteraceae bacterium | reverse complement strand
GGGGGGCCTCCCCCCTGGCGGGTCTGGGCAGAGCCCAGCCTTGCTTCACTGCGGAAGGCAACGCCTTCGGTGCCCCGCAGCGCGTCCTTCCGTTCCGGCCAGGCTGGCGCGTGGCCGGGCCGGATGGGTCCTACCTGTCGCGTCCGCAGGCCTCGAGCAGGGCCACCGTGCGCGTGACCACCTTCGCCTCGTCGTAGAGCGCGACGGCGCGGGCGCGCCCGGCCTCGCCCATGCGCCGGCGCGTCGCCGGGTCGGCCGCCAGGCGCCGGAGGGCATCGGCCAGCGGCGCCACCTCGCGTGGCGGCACCAGCAGGCCGGTGACGCCCTCGACGACCTGCTCGCGCGGGCCCCGGATCAGGGTGGAGACCACGGGCAGGCCGCAGAGCATGGCCTCGATCACCGACATCGGCAGGCCCTCGAAGTGGCTGGGCAGGGCGAAGATGTCGGCGGCGGCAAGCAGCTCGGGGATGTCGGCGCGCGCGCCAAGTCGGCGCAGCCTGGGGCCGAGGCGGGCCTGCGCCGCGACGAAGGCGGGCTCTGGGTCGACGCCGTGGTCGGAGGCGAGGCGCTCGCCGACCACCCACAGCTCGGCGTCCACGCACTCCATCGCGGCCAGCAGCTCGGGATGCCCCTTGTGGCGCACCAGGCGGGAGACGACGGCGACGACGACCCGGTCAGGCGGGGTGCCGAGGCTTGCGCGCACGCGGCGTCGAGCCTCCGGGTCGGGGCGGAAGCGCCAAGGATCGCGGCCGTTGCCGACCGCGTGCGGGGTGCGGGCGATGTGCAGCCGCCGGGCATCGGCCGCCTCCTCCTCGGACACGGTCATGGTGAGGTCGCTCAGGCGGCCGCCGATCCACTCCATCGCCAGCGCGGCCGCGCGCCGCGGCAGCGGGCCGGGCTGGTTGAACAGGAAGCCGTGGCAGGTGTAGGCGACATGCGGCACGCCGGCGGCGCGGGCCGCGGCGCGGGCCAGGAAGCCGCTGATCGGCATGTGCGCGTGCACGAGGTCGGGGCGCTCGGCGCGGATCAGGGCCAGCAGGGCGCGGAACGCCCCGAGCTGCGCCGCGGGCGAGAGGGAGCGGGCCATCGGCACCGGCGCCACATGGAACCCCGCGCTCCTGACGTCGCTGAGCAGGTCGCCCTCTGCGCAGGCCCCGATCACCTCATGCCCGCGCGCGCGCAGACCCAGCATGAGCGGCAGCACGAAATGGCGCAGGGAAAAGTCGACATTGGCGACTTCGAGGATCTTCACGCCCCATCCCTGCCTCCAGGCCTGGCAGGTCGCAAGGGGCGACGCGGCCCAGGATGGCGTCGTGCGCGGCTGGTTGCGCGGCGTGCGGGCCGGGTCGGCAGGGGCGCTGCCGGAAGCGGCCGGACCGCGGCATGCGGCGGGGCGGCTAGAAACGAAGGGTGGAGACGCTGGTCCAGAGGGCGAGCACTTCCGTGCCGAGCTGGGTCACTCCCGCCACCGCCACAAGGGCGATCAGGGCCGCCATCATTCCGTATTCCAGCGCAGTCACGGCCCGCCTGTCCCCGCGCAGGCGAAGGCCGAACGAGAGGAGGCTGCGCATTGTGTTGGACCCTCGATGCCACGCCGGGATGGCCGGAGCGGCATGACCGCGCCTCCCCGCACCCTGGCGGCAAGAGGCTAAGGAAGCCTGAAGCCCGTCCCGCCGCGCGACTGGTCGCCATCCGCCCTGTTGCGATCCCGCTGCCGCGGGGCTGAGCCGGGCGGCAACTCTCGTGATGCTGACGGCCGAATGCGACGGCCGGTCAGGCAGGCAAGGCTGGGCTCTCCCTCCGCTGCCCATTCCAATCGCCCAAGCGGGCGATCGGAACCTTTGGGCAGCTCCGCCCAGACCCGCCAGGGGCGAGCCGCCCCTGGACCCGGCGCAACTTAAGTCGTGGTTTCCAAAGGCGAGCCTTTGGCGGGGTCCCCGCTTCAAGGCATGGGGGCAGAGCCCCTGGCCTTGCTTGCTGAACCGGTCGTAGCACTCGACCGTTGGCATGATACGCATGGCTTTATTGACTGACGTAAGCCAACCAAGGGCCGGCAGGCCCTTCATGTGTCAATCAACTTGGCCATGCGTATAACAGTGGCCTTGACGGGTCCGGTCAGAATCCGGCCTGGCGTTCCGAGAGGCCGGTGTCAGGGACCGCTGGCCTCATTGCTCGCCAGCGACGGGAGAGATCGGGCCACCCTGTGGGCGAGTGCGACGATCGGCCATGAACTGGTCGAACTCGGCGCGGTCGCGGGCTTGGCGCAGACGCTCCAGATACTCCATGAACTCGCGCTGCTCCTCCTCGAGGCGGTTGATGGTCTCGTCGCGGTATTCGTCGAACGCCCGATTGCCGCTGGGGGCCGCGGTGCGGAAGCGCGCGCGCCAGGTGCGAGTGCGCGCATTGCTCCAGGTGCCTGGCGCGACGGAGCGCCAGGTTCGCATCCGGCCGCTGAAGGCCAGGAACATCAGCAGCGCCAGCCCGGCCGGCCAGAACGCCCAGAAGGCGAGAACCGTGGCCGCGATCCACGCTCCCCTGCCATACTCGTCCATCTTTGCCGCGATCACCGTCGCCTCCGCGTAAATGTTAAGCACATTTACATAAGAGGATCGTGCGTCGGCGCTTTCAAGGGGCTCGGTGCGCAGGCTCGGACGCGGGCTCGGTGCGCGGTCCGGGCGAGGCTGGACAGGCGCGTGTCCGGTCAGCTCCCGGGCGACAGGGATTGCAGGTAGATCAGCAGGCCCGCTTCCAGGAGGTGTTCGGGCGTCATCGGCAGCGCGCGCCGCGTGCCGTCCGGACCACCGACGAAGAGCGAGGCGATGCCATGCGCCAGCGACCACACGTGCAGCGCCACCATCAGCGGCGGCGGGCGACCGGGACGGCCGCCGCAGGCCAGCTCCGCGGCACGGCGCACCACGGCGAAGGCGCGTTCCGACGCCAGGAGCAGGGCCGGATCGTCCTCCAGGGGAAAGCCGGGCGAGAACATCGCCGCGTAGGAGGCGGGCTCGCGTCGGGCGAACCCGAGATAGGCCCGGCCGCACGATTCGATGGCGCGAAGCGGGTCGGGTCGGCCGGCGTTCCAGCCTGCCTCGAGTTCCGCGGCGAAACGCTCGAAGCCGCGACGCGCGATCTCTGCCATCAGGGCGTTGCGGTCGCGGAAATGCCGGTAGGGCGCCGCCGGGCTCACGCCGACGGCCCTGGCGATCTCGGCGAAGGCGAGACCCGCGGGTCCACGGGCGCCGATCAGGTCGAGGGCGCTGTGGATCAGCGCCTCGCGCAGGTTGCCGTGGTGGTAGCTGCCGCGGCCGTCGCGCGGTCCGCCTGCTTCGCTGGGCGGAGTCACAGGCAGGACCGGCGCGGAACGGCGCGGCCTGCAAGGACGTGTCCCACGCCATGCACGGCGGGACAGGGGAGATCCCGCACGGCCGGATACGGGGCCATGCGGGATGGCGGGATCAGCGGCGGCCGAGAATGTAGCCAAGGATGAGGCCGAGGCCCGCCGCGGCAAGCAGCCCGGTCACCGGCTGGTCGGCGACGAACTCGCGCGTGGCCTCGATCGCCTCGCCGTAGTACTGCTGCGCCTGGCCGCTGGCCTGCTGCGCCTTGCCCTTCATCTGGGTCGAGGTGTCGCCGGTCAGGCCGCCGTAGGCGTCCTTCACCTTGCCGGTGACGTCGTCCAGCATTCCCTCGGCCTGATTTTCTTCCATGCCCATCTCCTGTGTCCACACCGCCGGATGCGGTCGGTCTCGGTGCGGCAGGATCGCTCCCGCCCGCCCGTGATGCTCCCAACGCGGTGAGGTCGCCTAGGATGCAGGAGCATGATGCGGGGGTCACGGGGTCGGGCGACGCCGCCGGCCGGCGAAGCCGCCTGTCCACGCCGCCGTCAGGTGTTCAGGCAGCAGGAATCAGCCGCTTCGTGAAGGCGGAGATGCGATGGCGCCGCAGCTCCGAGCGGGCCTTGCCGTCGTTGGTCATGTAGTTGAGCTGCACGACATGGCGCCGGCCGACGAACCGCCTGTGGCCGTGCCAGGTGGTCGGACCGTTCGGGAACACCAGCAACGTGCCGTTCACGGGCGGGACCTCGACGGCGAAGTTCTCCAGGTCGGCGCCATCGCGCAGCAGGCGGAGGCAGCCCTCGCGACGCTCCCAGGACTCGCGCTGCGGGTTGAGGTAGAGCAGCACCGTGACCTGCTTGGCGGTGGAATCCGTGTGGATGCGGCCGTCCTTCTCGCGCGACTGGCCGCGCAGTGTGACCATGGTGGGGGCATCGGCCAGGTCGAGGCCGAACTTGGCGGCGACGGCGTCGCGGAACCGGCTGCCCTCCAGCTCGGCCATCAGGGCGCGGCCGGTGGGGCCGAGGCGCAGGCCGCCGATGGGGAAGGAGCCGCCGCGCTGCATGCCGGGCAGGTCGGCGACCACCTCGGACAGGCCAGGCTGCGGGACGAAGTTCTCGACCACGACGTGCGCGAAGGGATCGATGGAGACAGGCGTGGCATCAAGGCGCGCGTAGTCGAGCAGGCCACCAGGAGCGAAGGCGGCCTGATGCGGCAGGGTCTGGGCGTGAAGCGCGGGAGTCATGGCGGCGTCCATCGCTGGGGTGCGGCATGGGTAGCAATGCACGGCAGGGTCCATCAAGGGCGTTGACGGCGGCTCAGTGCGGGGCTGCATCCGACAGGGAGGCTGTCGGTGCGCGGGAGCAGGTGACGCAGGGGCGTGGCGGGACCGGCCGGGTCGATGGCGGTGGAGCGCCGAGGCCCGCCAATGGCGCGGGGAGCGGCCGGATCAGGCGTCAGGCCGCGTTAGGGCGGAGCCGAAGTCCCGGACAGAAGTGCCCGGCGATTGGCGGCAAGCTCAGATGTGCTGGTTGCGACGGTGCTGCACGACGCGGCTGGTGGACAGGAACTGTGCGCAACCGAGCAGGGCGGCCTGGTCGTCGTCCGTGGTGCTGACGCGGACGAAGCTGTGCTGGATGCAGCTCGCGGTCTGGATGGGCGGGCTTGCGGTCTGGCGCGGCCCCGCTGCGTGGCCGGCAGACGCGAGGCAGAGGCTCAGGGCGGTGGCGGCGAGAACGGTCTTCATGGTGTGCACTCTCCGGTCACTCAGGAAACGGAAGATCGCGCGGGGTAAAGGGTTACACGCTCTCGATTCATTGAGGTCGGCGTGGCGTGCGACAGCCCTGGCGGCCGGTCGCGGGGATGCCCGGCCCGGGATCGCTGCGATGGGGCGGCGGGTGCGGGAGGCAGGCAGGGCTGAGGCTCTGCCTCGAACTCCGCCAAAGGCTCGCCCCTGGAGTCCCCCACCCAGGGAACGGGTTTCGAAAGCCCCGTGCCTGAGGGAGGGAGCCGGGCGGGTCTGGGCGTAGCTGCCAGAGGCTCCGACGATCCGCCCGGGATCGCTGGGATGGCAGAGGAGTCCGACGATCTGCCTGGATCGCCGGACTGGCAGATGACTGGATCGCCGGGATGGCAGAGGAGAGGGCACGGTCTCGCCTGCCGCCTGGCTGCGTGCGCCGCGCGAACCGAGGCATGACCCGCCGCCCGGCCTGATTGCGAAGCCATCGAGGGTCGGCTAAGGCGCGGGGCATGAAATGCCGAGGAAGCACGTCCGGGTCTCGGCGCTGGCAGGCGGGGCAAGCGGGTGGATAGCGGTCGCGGCGCTGCGGCAGGGCACGGCGGGGCGGGCGGGCCGATCGCGGCCTATCGGGCCAGGGTGGCGGCGGGGCAGTTGTCCGAGGACCCGGCGCAGGCCGAGGCGGTGGGTCGGCTGCAGGGTCTGTGGGCGGCGCTGGCGGAGCGGCCAGCGGCCACGGGATGGCTGGCGCGGCTTGGGCGGCGCGCGGGGGCGGTGCGCGGACTTTACCTGGTGGGCGACGTGGGGCGGGGGAAGTCCATGCTGATGGACCTGTTCTTCTCCACGGCCCCGGTGGCGCGCAGGCGGCGGGTGCACTTCCACGAGTTCATGCAGGAGGCGCACCAGCGCATCCACCAGGGCAGGCGGGCGGTGCCGCCGGTGGCCGATCCGGTCCCCTATTTGGCGGACCAGCTCGCGGGGGAGGCGGCGCTGCTGTGCCTCGACGAGTTCCAGGTCACGGACATCGCCGACGCGATGATCCTGGGGCGGCTGTTCGAGGCGCTGTTCGCGCGCGGCGTCGTGGTGGTGGCGACGTCGAACGTGGCGCCGGACGACCTGTTCCGCGGCAGGCCGGGGCGCGACGCCTTCCTGCCGTTCATCGCGGTGCTGAAGCGCCACGTCGACGTGGTGACTCTGGGCGGGGCGCGGGACTGGCGGCGGCAGCGGCTGCGCGAGGTCGCCACCTGGCACGTGCCGGCGGACGGGCGGGCGGAGCGGGCGCTCGACGCGGCGTTCGAGGCGCTCAGCCTGGGGGAGCCGGCGCGCGCGGCCAGCGTCACCGTGGCGGGGCGGGTGGTGCGGCTGCCGGTGGCGGCGGGCGGCGTGGTGCGCTGCGAGTTCGAGGCGCTGTGCGGCGAGGCGCTGGGGGCGGGGGACTACCTCGCGATCGCGCGCCGGTTCGCGGTGATGGTGCTCGACGGGGTGCCGCGGCTGGGGCCGGAGAACTTCGACCGGGCCAGGCGGTTCGTGACGCTGGTGGACGCGCTCTACGAGCGCAGGGTGCAGCTCGTGGCGTCGGCGGCGGCGCTGCCGGACGCGCTGTACGAGCGCGGCGAAGGAGCGGCGGCGTTCACGCGCACGGCGTCGCGGCTGGAGGAGATGCAGAGCGTGGAGTACCGGGGACTGGCGCATCTGGGGTGAGGGGCGGCGGCTCGGCAAGGAAGCAAGGCCAGGGCTCTGCCCCCATGCCTTCAAGCGGGGACCCGCCAGGGCGAGCCGCCCTGGACCGGCGCACTTTGGGGTGTGCTGGTTAGGTCCGATACGGGACCATGTTTCACGTGAAAC
>CAXSES010000166.1:0-6954 GCA_964236225.1 uncultured Acetobacteraceae bacterium | reverse complement strand
GCGTTCCTGCTGGCCGGTCCCGTCGCTGCGATCGTCCACCGCCTGCGCGACAGGCATCCCCACTCCTGGGGCAACGCCCTGCCAGAAGGCGGCGAAAAGCCGCCGGGTTTGCCCGGACACCGGTGAGGGCTGCAGGACAGGCCGGCACTGACGCGCCTGGCTGGCGAAGCTTTTTGCCTGGCCTCGGGACGGTGGGATAGGTACGGTCTCGAACAATCACCTTTGGTGCGATGATCGCGGGCTTCCTCGGCCGGATACTCTACGAGCCGACCGAAGCCGTCGACACGGCCGTGATCGAGGAGGGCGAGCTGGTCTGATCAGGCCGGCGAGCGGCGGGGAATGTGTCATGACACCAACGGCCAAATGCGATGATCGGTTCAGCAGAAAGACCAGGGGCTCTTCCCTCATGCCTGAAGACGGAGAACCCCGCCAAAGGCTTGCCTTTGGAGTCCAGCATCTAAGTGAAGCCGGTCCAGGAAGGCTCCCCCTGGCGGGTCCCCGCTTCCAGGACATGGGGCAGAGCCCTGGCTTTGCCTGCCTGGCCGCCCGTCGCGTTCGGCCATCGGCATGAGTCAGCCGAGCCGAACGCTGATGAAACCGACAGCCGCAGGCGCTGCCGACGACCAGGCCACGACCGATGCGCCGCCGCCCGGACATCACGAGTTCCGACGGAGCGCCGACATCATCCAGAGCGCCGAGCGGGGTGTCTACGCGATCATCGGCCTGATGCTCGTCATCGCCCTGCTCATCGCCCTGGCCGGGGCCGGGCACACGCTGTGGGCGGGCTTGCAGGACTGGACCGGCACGGACGCGACCGTGCACATCATCGACCGCCTGCTGTTCGTGCTGATGCTGGTCGAGATCCTGCATACGGTGCACGCCTCGCTGCGGGCCGGAACCCTGGTGTGCGAGCCGTTCCTGATCGTGGGCCTGATCGCCTGCATCCGGCGCATGCTCGTCATCACGCTGGAGACGTCGCGGATCACCCGGCCCGGGCAATGGACCGCGGAGAACGTGCCGCTGTTTCAGGCCTCGATGCTGGAGCTGGGCGTGCTGGCGCTGCTGATCGTGGTGCTGGTGGGCTCGATCCGGGCGATCCGCGCCGGCGTCCGACCATCACGCGCATCCGCAGGCGAGGCAGGCGAGCCGAGATGATCAACGCGGTCCCAAGGCGGGCACCGTTCCGCGATGCCAGGCCTTCGCCAAATGACGAAGGGCCCTGACGTCTTGCTGGGCAACGTTCCCGAGACGTCGCTGGCTCCGCGCGAGTGCGACCCTGGCCGGACGGCTGGGCGTCAGCGTCGGGCGGTCCAGAGGTTCGGCGAAGGCAATCACGCGCAGTGGGCCGAAGAAAGGCCAGGGCTCTGCCCTGGACCCGCCAGGGGCAGCGCCCCTGGACCTGCGTCTTTGAAGGGCCGCGGGTTTGTCTGTCATGCCGGGTGGAAGGTGTTTCGCCCCCAGACGAGCATTCAACCGGGGGGGGGCTTGGAGCCGCGTGGAGGAGCTGCTCCTCGCACTCGATGGATGTTGGTAATGGTGACAAAGGCAGGGGCGGGTCATGGCCGCATGCGTCATCGAGGCGAACGTCGCTGCAGGCGCCCATCCGCCGCTGCTTGCTTGAAGGTCGCACAGGAAGCGACGTTGAAGCCAGGACGGACCGCGTCCTGGTCCACGGCCTAGAATGGACGAAAGACACCCGCAGTGCTGGACGGCATCGTTCGGTTCGTCGCCAGGGCGGGCGTGATGCGGCAATCGACCTCCACGCCGCCGCTGCGGCGTGGAGGCGTCGACGACCCTAGCTGGAGGCTTTCGGCGTGGTGAAGACGATCGTGTTGATCTGATAGCCGGTTGGTGAAACCGAGAAGACATACACGTAGTAGCTGCTGTTCGGCGACAACCCGGTGAGGGTCCCGGAAGGCTCCTTCTCGAGCACCGTGCCGAAGTAGCTTTGCCCTGTCGTCTTGTAGTTGGCGACATACAGGATGTAGCCGGTTGCCCCATCGGCAGGAGACCAGGTCAAGGTGGCGGTGGTCGGCGTCGTCTGGACCGCCAGGCCCTTCACGATTCCCGGCGGATTCTGGTTCAGGAGGACCGAACGCGCCGACAGGGCGAGATCGGCCACCATCTCGTCGCCGATGAACGAACCCAGACCGGTCGTGTTGTCGTACCCCGAACCGGCGCTGAACCCGCCAACGCCGTAGAGGTCCGCGTCGCCGTTGGTGCCGACGAAGGTGTCGTGGTAGGGGAACCCCACGATGCTTGCATAGGATTTGACCTGGTACAGGCTGGGATTGGCGAATCCCGGAGCGCCGAGACCGAAAGCCTCGGACGCGGTGCCCACCAGGCTGTAGAGCCCGGCCCAGATCGGGGCGCTGGCGCTGGTTCCGCCGATGACGAACCACCCGCCGTTGAGCTTGGAATAGATGGAAACCCCGGTCAGCGGGTCGGCGACCGCTGCGACGTCCGGCACGTTCCGCATCGTGGCGGAACCGCCATTGTCCGTCGTGATCGGGTTTCCTTGCAGCAGCTGGTACGACGGCAACGGCCAGACCGTGCTGACGCCGCCGCCGGTCGCGCCGAGACCCAGCGGGAGCTCGTTCCAGGCCTGCTCGATGAGCCAGACGTCGTTCGCCCCGTTGAAGAGCTGGGTGCCGCCCACGGCCGTGACCATGGGCTGCGAGGCGGGGTCCAGCACGTTCAGGCCCGGCGGCGCCTGGCCGTAGGCTCCGAGATCGCCGGAACTCACGAACACCGCCTGGCCCTGGGCCGCGAGCTGCGTCAGGACCGTGTTTTCCGCGGCGATGGTGCCGCTGTCCTGGTAGGTCTCCTGCTCGCCGTAGGAGACGCTGATCGTCTTGGCGACGCCATCCGAGGCCATGGCGGCAAAGCTGTCGACCAGGGCGACGCCGAACGAGTCCGTCCCGTCCTCGTAGACGATGACCTGCTTGAGCGCCGGGTTGATGGCGATCGCCATGTCGATGTCGAGCACAGCCTCCGCCTCGATGCCGATGTCGTTGATGGCGGTGCCGTAGCCGTTCACGCTGCGCGCGACGACCGGTACAGTGGGAAGCTTGTTGCGGGTGATGTACTTGGTGACGTCGTTGGGATCGAACCCGCCCTGCTCGAACAGCGCCACCGTCTGCGTCTGGGCGCCAAAGCTGAGCGTGGGCACCTGGTAGATCGTCCGCAGGTCGGTCGCCGTATAGCCGGTCCCCGAGCCGCTGCCCGCCAGGGTTTTCTGGCCGGCGGGCAGGCGCACGCTCAACGGCCTGAAATGCGCCGCGCTCGACAGGCCCACGACCCCGCCGACCTTCGCGGCGATCGCCTCGGGCATCTTCGGCGCGGCGTCGGCGGTGTAGAACGTCCGGCCCTTGACATCGCTGAAATTGCTGAACGACACCCCGAGCGCCTTCCCGAGCGAGGCGGCCGACCCGGTCACCGGCAGCACGGTGAGGCCGGCGTAACGCTCGCCGACGCTGAGCCCTTGCGACTTGGCCCAGGCGGCCACCGCATTGTAGTTCGCCTCATCGGCGCCGAAGCGCGCGGCGTACTCCTGCGGCGTGAGATAGTGATGATAGAGAGGATCGTTGGGATCGCTGACATGGGCCACGAAGTCCTTTGCGCCCTGCGGATCGCGCGATGGCAGGAACAGGGACAGCGTGACGGGCTGCTCTGCCGCGGTAGGTCCGAGCAGTTGGGCTGTTGCCGGCGCACCCGCCGCAAAGGAGGCGGTTGGAACCATCGTGGTGCACAGGAGCGCCATCGCTCGGAATTTGCCTGCGCGCGTTTTGGTCGCCGGATCGATCATCGTTACGTCCCTGGGTTTGTGCCGGACCTAGGCCGACATCCATCTACAATGACCAGATGTGCGAGCGACGCAATGCAGGATTGACCATGCCAGGAGGGTCATGACGTGCACCCAGGGAGGGCTTGTTCGGTATGGAAACACCGCTTTACAGGAAAACGCACGATTATGTCTGAAACATGGAGCAGTTATTTCGCAAGTTGCGCGAGCGTTGCTATGGCGGAAACAGTTGTTCATGAAACGATCACGGAAACGTGATCGGGCGCCACTCAGGTGATCGACACTCGGACGCGGACGCCAGCCTCGCGTCGCATCACCGATGAGGCGGCTAGGCTGAGGCCCGCGCCTGAGAACGGACCTCCAATTCCGCCGGACGCCTGCCCATGAGCCCGCTTTCCAAAGGAATGCCGGTCCAGGGGCGGCTCGCCCCCACCTTCAAGCACGGGGCGGGTCTGGGCGGAGCTGCCCAAAGGTTCCGACGGCCCGCTTGGGCCGTTGGAATGGGCAGCGGAGGGAGAGCCCAGCCGCTTGCCTAGAGCTTGATCTCCCCTCCCACCGGCATGAGCGCCCCCGGCTCGCCCATCTCATCCGGCTCGCGCCCTTCCACCAGCCGCATCAGCGTCTCCAGCCGGTCCGCCTCCTCGAACGGCTTGTCCGGCCGCAGCCGCGCCACGCGTGGGAAGCGCAACGCCACGCCGGATTTGTGCCGGCTGGAGAGCTGCGCCGCGTCGAAGGCGATCTCCAGCACCAGGCCGCGCGCCACCTCGCGCACCGGCCCGAAGCGACCCACCGTGTTGTTGCGTATCCAGCGGTCCATCTTCGCGAGCTCGGCGTCGGTGAAGCCTGAGTACGCCTTGCCGACCGGGACCAGCTCGTCGTTGCCGTCGGCGCCGGTGCGCCACAGGCCGAAGGTGTAGTCCGAGTAGAAGCTCGATCGCTTGCCGTGGCCGCGCTGGGCATACATCACCACAGCGTCGATGGTGAGCGGGTCGCGCTTCCACTTCCACCACTGGCCCTTGGGGCGGCCGGGCACGTAGGCGCTGTCGCCGCGCTTGAGCATCAGCCCCTCGATCGAGGCCGCCCGCGCGCCGTCGCGCTTCCCGCCCAGCTCGGCGAGGCTGTCGAAGGCGATCAGCTCCGAGAGGTCCATGCGCGCGGGGCGGGTGCGCGCGAACCACGCCTCCAGCCGCGCGCGCCGCGTGTCGAACGGCAGCGGGCGCAGGTCGTCCGCCCCCTCGAACAGCAGGTCGTAGAGCCGCACCGCCACGGGGAAGTCGCGCAGCATCCTTGCGCCGGGCACCTTGCGGTTGAGACGCTGCTGGAGGTCGGCAAAGGGCGCCACCACGCCGTCGCGGACCACCAGAAGCTCGCCGTCGAGCACGCCGGCGAAGTCCATCGCCTCCACGATCTCGGGGAACGCCGCAGAGACGTCCTCGGCGCCGCGCGAGTAGACGCGCCGCCCGCCCGCGGTGGAGACGAGCTGCACCCGGATGCCGTCCCACTTCCATTCCGCGCGGAACGCCCGCGCGTCCAGTGCTGCGAGGTCGGACGCCTCCAGCGGCTGGGCCAGCATCGGCGGGCGGAACACCGGAGCGTCGGCGGAGTCCGGGCGCGGGCCCCTGCCCTCGCACCAGGCGAACAGCGCGTCGTACGGCGGCGACAGGCCGTGCCACACCTCCTCGATCTCGTCGGCCGCGATCGCCAGGCCGTGGCCGGACGCCAGCTCGGACAGCGCGATCTTGGCGAGCCGCGCCGAGGCGCCCACGCGCAGCGAGCCGGTGATGAGCTTGAGCACGGCGTAGCGCACCGAGCTGTCCGAGGCGTCGAGCCAGCCCGCCACCACCTGGCCCAGCTCCGCCTTCTCCCCCGAGGCAAGGGTCAGCACAACCTCGGCCAGCAGCGGCGGCGAGGCGTTGGTCGGCCGTTCCGGCCACACCAGCGACACCGTCTCCGCCAGGTCGCCCACGAAGTCATGGCTCCAGGCGAACAGCACAGGGTCCACGCGGCTCTCCGCCAGCGCCCGGATCAGGCCCGGCTTGGCAGCGCGGAACGCAAGCTCGCCCGCCATCGCGGCCAGGGCGTAGCCGCGGTCGGGGTCGGCCTCCGCCTCGAAGAAACGCCGCAGCAGGGCGACCTTGGCCAGGCGGCCGGGCGTCAGCGTCAGGCGGTCCAGAAGTTCGGCGAAGGCGATCACTGGAGAAGGCCTAGGTCTTGGTGAATACGATCTCACACATTCCGTGGCTCCATCCCATCTCGTTCGAGGATGGCAGGTAGCGTGTGACTTTGTAATGAGAACCAGTTGGGAGATTCTGGCCGTCCACAAGAAGCCTGCCGTCGTCCAGGTTTTGCTGGCATGGTATACTCATCTTGAGCCCGGGAGCTGGACCTGAGCCAGCCATGCAGGCTGCAAACGACCGTCCTCTCCTGGAAGGCTGGTTGCACTCGACCGCGCGAGGGTTCGACGTGGAGGGATCAAGCGCGTCCTTCATGGCCCGGCGGGCGAGTTCTTTTTCAGAAGGAGTTCTCGCTTCTGCCAAACCTTGAACAGCCATGTCATATCTTCCGCCCGGGGAACGTCCACTTTGATCAGTTCCTTCATAGCAAGTCACACGCGAAGCTCCATCACAATACGCAGCGTGAGCGTACTGTACTGCCACTATCAAATATACGCATATCCCACTTGCTCGTAAGTGGCGCAATATTACATTCATCATTGCTCTTTCTCGCTGGAAGCTTGCGCTAACCTGTTGTGGCAGTCTAATCTGTATCAGGTGTCGCACTGGCAAAGCAAAGTATGGTGACGCTTACCCGAGCGCATCCGCGGCGTTGCTACCGGCAATCCTCTGGCGTCTCCCCAAGCAGGACCGGGCTTTATTCCGCCCAAGCAGGCAGAGCGAAGCCACCAAGCGATGTCTCCGCCCTGCGAAGGAAGCCAAGGCAAGGCCAAGGGCGAGCCGCCTCTGGACCCGGCGCAATCTGGGGGAAAACATCCAACGGATGGGTTCCAAGGGCCCTGCCCTTGGCGGGTCCAGGGCAGAGCCCTGACCTTCCTTGCTTCCGTCAAGCGGCCACCTCCGCGTCCTCGTCGCCGTATCCGATCAGCCGCAGCGCCCGCCCGCGGACGCCGCGCAGCCCGGCGGCGTGGATCA
>CAXSES010000165.1:0-6991 GCA_964236225.1 uncultured Acetobacteraceae bacterium | reverse complement strand
CGCCCCCGCCCGTCGCCAGGACCAGAGGCGGCCCAGACAAAAGACGACGGATCACGCGGCGCTCGCCCTCGCGGAAGCTGGGCTCGCCGTAGCGGGCGAACAGCTCGGCGATCGAGCAGCGCGCGGCCGCCTCGATCTCGGCATCGGCGTCGCGGAACGGCAGCCCCACCCGCAGCGCCAACCGGCGCCCGACCGAGCTTTTCCCGGCTCCCATCAGCCCGACCAGCACGACCGAGCGCGCGGCCCTGGCCAGGGGAAGCGACCTATGGGGCGAACCGTCGACGCGCCCGCCCGGGTGTGACGTCGGTGACGCATCCTGCGGGATGTGCGCCTCCTCCCGGCTCTGCTCGGTGCCGAAACGCTCCAGCCGACCGGCCCGGGAGATCGTGGCGCTGTTGCGTGTCATCGCTGTGGAGGCTAGCACACGGTTGGCTAACAGGGCCATTCGGACAAGGCACGATCGTTCGCCTTGGATATCGAGCCGGCCGCGCCACAGGCGGGCCGGCGTTGAGAGGAACCATGCGCCGCACCTTCCTGATTGCCGCCGCCGCGGGCGTGTCGCTCCTGCTCCTTGTCGTGATTCTGCTTGGAGCGTTCCCGCCGCGGGCCCATCCTGTTGCGGTGCAGCACGTCATTCCCAACGACCACTTCCAAACACGGTGACGTTCGGCATCGGGCCAGGCCGGGCAGGGGACGGGCTGGAGGCGCGCGCGCCCCGCGACACTGACGTGCCTGGCCGGAACATCGGCACAGGGCAGGTCCGGGACCGCGGCCGGTCGGGCGCGGCCGTGGTGGATCGCCATGTCGAGGCGTTCTTGGAGATGCTGATCGCCGAGCGTGGCAGCGCGCGCAACACCTGCAGCGCCTACGCCGCCGACCTCGCCGACTTCGCCTCCCACACCGCGCAGGCCTGCGAGAGCGTGGCGACGGCCGGGACTGCGACGCTGTCCTCCTACCTGCGCGGCCTGGCCGATGCCGGGCTGTCGCCGCGCACGGTCGCCCGCCGCCTGTCCTGCCTGCGCCAGTTCTTCCGGTTTCTCGCGCGTGAGGGGGTGCGGGCCGACAACCCGACGCTGCTGCTCGATGCGCCGCGGCTGCCGAGGTTGCTGCCGAAATACCTGACAGAGGCCGAGGTGGACCGTCTGCTGGCCGTCGAGCTGGAAGGCTATCGCGGCCTCGTGGCCCGGGCCTCGCTGGAGATCCTGTACGCGACCGGGCTGCGCATCTCGGAGCTGCTGTCGCTGCCGCGCGCGGCGCTGAGCGGGGACGCCCAGGTCCTGCTGGTCCGCGGCAAGGGCGGCCGGGAGCGTGTCGTGCCGCTGTCGGAGGCCTCGCGCCAGGCTGCCGAGGCGCTCCGGGCGGGATCGGGCGACTCGCGCTGGCTGTTCCCGGGGCGCGATCCCAGGCATGCCCTGTCGCGCCAGGCCTTCGATCCGGTGATGAAGCAGGCGGCGCTGACCGCGGGGCTTGATCCCGCCAGGGTCTCGCCGCACGTGCTGCGCCACTCCTTCGCCTCGCACATGCTGGCGCGCGGCGCCGACCTGCGCAGCCTGCAGACCCTGCTCGGCCACGCCGACATCGCGACGACGCAGATCTACACGCACGTCCTGGCCGAGCGGCTGCAACGTCTGGTGGAGGCGCACCACCCCCTGGCGCTGCGTGGCGGGGATCCGGCGGCCTGAGGGCAGGTCGCGCCGTCGACTCGCGTGAGGCCAGTGGCGGGGCAGCAAGGCTGGGCCCTCTCTCCGCTGGCCATCACCCATGGCCAGAGCGGGCCATCGCAAGCCCTGCCCGGACCCGCCAAAAACCCGAAACCTCTTCTGACACTAACGGTCCTTGAGTGTGACCGGTCGAGCAAGAAAGGTTGAGGCTCTGCCTCAAACTCCGCCAAAGGCTCGCCTTTGGAAACCAACACTTAAGTTGTGCCGGGTCCAGGGGCGAGGCTGGCCAAAGGTTCCGACGACCCGCTTGGGTCGTTGGAAAGGCCAGACGAGGGGGCTCGCCCCTGGCAGGTCTGGGCGGAGCTGCCCGAAGGTTCCAGTGGCCCGCTTGGGCCATTGGAATGGGCAGCGGAGGGGTAGCCTGCCAAAGGTTCCGACGACTCTCTTGGGTCGTTGGAAGGGCAGGCGGAGGGAGAGCCCAGCCTTGCCTGCTGCTGGCTGCCCTGCCGGCACGCAGGCAGACCCGGCGGCTCCGACCCCTCTCTGCGTCGGCGCAGCCTTCCGGGCGCACCGGCGCGATGCTAAGCCGCCGCGATGCGTCATTTCCTGGACTTCGAAAAACCGTTGGCCGAGCTGGAGGCCAAGATCGAGGAACTTCGGCAGATGTCGGAGCCAGGCGGCCTCAACATCGCCGACGAGGTGGCCCGCCTCACCGAGAAGGCCGACCGCCAGCTCCGCGCCACCTACGCGCGCCTGAGCGCCTGGCAGAAGACCCAGGTGGCGCGCCACCCGGACCGGCCGAGGGCGCTGCACTACATCGCCTCGCTGATCACCGAGTATACGCCGCTCGCGGGCGACCGTGCGTTCGCCGAGGACGCGGCGATCGTCGGCGGGCTCGGGCGGTTCCACGGCGAGGCGGTGGTGGTGATCGGCACGGAGAAGGGCAGCGACACCGACAGCCGGGTGCGCCACAACTTCGGCTCCGCGCGGCCGGAGGGCTACCGCAAGGTGCGTCGGCTGATCGAGCTGGCCGGGCGGTTCGGGCTGCCGCTGCTGACCTTCGTCGACACCGCCGGGGCGTTCCCGGGCATCGACGCCGAGGCGCGCGGGCAGGCGGAGGCGATCGCGCGCTCGATCGAGGCCTGCCTGGAGGCGCCGGTGCCGATCCTGGCCACCGTGATCGGGGAGGGCGGCTCGGGGGGTGCGATCGCGCTGGCCACCGGCGACCGGGTGCTGATGCTGGAGCACGCGATCTACTCGGTGATCTCGCCGGAGGGCTGCGCCTCGATCCTGTGGCGCGACGCGGGGCAGGCGCAGGTGGCGGCCGAGGCGCTGCGCCTGACGGCCACCGACCTGAGGTCGCGGCGCCTGGTGGACGAGGTGGTGCAGGAGCCGCTTGGGGGCGCGCACCGCGCGCCCGAGGAGGCGATCGGGCGCGTCGGCGAGGCGCTGGCCCAGGCGCTGCCCGGCCTGATGGCGCTGGACGGGGCCACGCTGCGGGCCAGGCGGCGGGAGAAATACCTGGCGATGGGGCGCGAGGGCGCAGCCTGACACCGGTGCCGAGTGCGTGACCGGCGGAGAGGCAGGGTTGAGGCCCTGCCTTCAGGCATGAGCCCCACACCTGTGGACCTCTGGTGTGACCGTCCAGGCAAGCAGGGCCAGAGGCTTTGGCGGGTCCGGCAGAGCCCAGCCTTGCCTATCTGACCAATCGTCGCATTCGGCCATTGATAAACCCCCACGCAGGTAGAATTCGGTTTTGTTGGTGGCCGATCAGGTGGAAATCGGGGGTGAGCAGGGCTTCACGTCCTGAGCGGAACAAAATCCGTCATGTCCTGTGCAACTGAAATCCGTTGAAGTTTGAGTTTGCCAGCCGGTCCAGTCCGCCCGGACAGGGGCTCGAAACCGGGCAAGCTCGCCGACGCCGCGATCGGCACCGCCTCCATAGGCATCAGCAAGCTGCGCGTGGTCGGGAAGGCGGACCCTGTTCCTCGCCATCGATCGCATGTCAAAGCTCACCGGCGTCGAGTTGCGCGACAACCCGGGAAAGACGAACCGAGCCGACTTCCTGCGCCGCGTGGTTGCGTTCGTCTGCGTCGTCAACATCGTGCTGACCGACAACGGCAGGATTGTTGCCGACCTGCCTGGGAACCGTGATCGCCCCCGGCGAGGGACGCCGTGTTCGGGAGCCTCGTCTCCGGCCGCGCCTGCGCCGAGCCTCACGTCAGGCGCGAACCTCCCAGTCAAGGCCTTCCACTCTCCGGCCCGGACAGCCTCAAGGCGCGCGTCCCGGCTTTCGTGTCAGCCCGCAGCTTCGTCGAGCACCTCAGGGCCATCCGGTGGAGGACGTCCCTCGATCCGTCTGCCTGCCTGGACCAGGACGCCCGACATCTTCAGGGTTGATCCACGCCGCCTGAGCCCGGGACCAAATGCCTAGTCCACGCCGTAGTTCCAACTGTCGCGCCGCAGCGGCTGGAGGACGTAAGGTGCGACCTGCGCCGCGCTGTAGCGGTTGCCGCCCGGGGCGGCCCCGTTCAGCGGGCGCAGCGCACCGTCGGCCGACAGCTCGTAGCGGTCGATCTCGCCGTCGAACATGTGGCGCAGCCGGATCACATGCACGACACGGCCGCCGATCGTCTCCTGATCGCCGGTCCACTCGCCCTGCCAGCGCGTCGTGCCGGACCCGGCGCCGTTCAGCGTGTTCTGCAGCGTGACGGCGATGTGGTAGCGGCCCGCCACCGCGTCGGGGGCGCCGTCCAGCACCAGCTCGACGATCTTGGGCTCGTCGACCCACGGGCCAGGCTGGGTGCCGCGCCAGTCGCCGAGGATCGGTCCTGTCGGACGAGGCACGCAGCCAGCCGCCAGCACCAGCAGCGACAGCGCGCACGCCGCGCGCCCCGGCCTGCGTCCCGAACTCGTGAGCCGGGCCGCATCCGGGCCGTCGGGGCGCACGGCACGCGACGGTGCTCCGGGCGCTGCCATGGATGGGCGCCGCGTCCGCCTCGACGGCAGGGACGTCATGGCCGCGACGGCGACGCGGCCGGCGCCTGCGCGTCGGGGGTGTCGGGCGGCGTGGCCGTGGCGCGCGCAGGGGGCGTCGCCTCCGTTCCCGCGGCTGGCGTGTCGTGGTCGGGCGAGGCGCGGTCAGGCGAGGCGCGGTCGGGCGAAGCGGGAGGCCGCTTTGGCAGGGGCTGGGACAGCTCCTCGCTCGGCCCCATCGAGAAGCCGGGTTGCGTTCTGCCCGGGATCGTGCCCAGCGCCACGACCAGCGGAACAGCCAGGACGATGGATCGGAGCGGACGGGGTCTGGTCATGGGAACCCTCAAACGGAGACGGCGGGGCCACCGGCCCCGCCGCATCCTGGCACACCCGCCGTCCGGGTTCAGAACGCGACGTGCGTTTTGAAGCCGAACACCAGCGCGTCGTTGATGTTGCTCTGGGCGTTCGGCCGGATGACGTACTGGAACTCGGGCTGGAAGTTGACGCCGCGATAGACGTGGATGTCGTAGTTGAGCTCGACGATCTCCTCGTGACGCTGCACGCCGGTGGCCCCGCCGGAAAGCGGCAGGCCGAGCTGACCTTCCAGCTGCTCCGCCTTGGCGACATAGGGGCTGACGTTGACGTAGGAGAACAGCACGCCGGCGGTGTCGAGCGGGCGGGCCTTCCAGAACGAGCGGTCGAGCGCACCGATGAAGTACTGGTCGTGATAGACGGAGGTGGTCGGGTCGTTGTGGGCGTAGCCGCCCAGCACGGTCACCCCGTCGTTCGCTCCCGGCCCATTGCGCACCACCATCTGGTCGAACAGCGCCCAGAACTGGGTATGGCCCTTGTGGATCCTGTAGGCATCCCCGGTGAGCAGGGCCGGCGCGCCGTTGTCGCCGACATAGAAGTCGTTGTAGCTGGAGTTGTCGTAGGCGAAGCCGAGCTTGTAGTGGCCGGGCAGCTTGTCCGGGCCCAGCGTGGACAGGTAGGCGACCTCGACCGGGAACTCCTCGCCGCTGATCTGCGAGGTGGTGAAGTTGAAGCCGGAGCGGAAATGCTTGTCGCTGTACAGGCCCTGGTCGACGGCGTACAGGCCGAACTGCACGTAGGTGTCATCAGTCGGCCGCACCCGCGCCCGCGCGGCCCACACCGCGTCCGGGTAGGAGCTGAAGCCGACGCTGCCGCCCGGCAGGGCCTTGGGGTTGCCGCACAGGGAGTTGTTCATGAAGTTGCAGTTGAGCGGCGAGGCGGCAAAGTCGTTGGAAACCGGCATGCGGCCCAGCGCGATGTCCAGGCGGTCATGCGCCACCTTCTCCTCGGCATAGGCATAGACCAGGTGGATGCCGGCATCGCCGCCGGCGCCGTAGATCTCCTGCACCGGCTGCAGGCCGCCGCCGATCAGTCCGGGGCCGCTGTCCGGGCTGCCGGAGCGGTTGACCAGCACGACGTGGGTCGAGAGGCCCTGGATGCGCGCCAGCTTCTGGAGGTCGACGTCGACCTCAAGGCCGACCTGGGTGGCGAAGGTCGAGCCCTGGTGCACGCCGCCGCTGACGTTGCTCGCGAACTCAGAGATGACGTCGCCCAGCACGTCGATGCCGAGATTGCCGAGCGTGACCCGCGCGTTGTCGAACACGGGCAGTCCGGCGACGAGCTGCTCGACGTGGGAGGCGGAGCTCGGCGACGGAACACCGGGGGCGAGGGGCGTGGAGAGCTGCTGGCTCGGGCCGATGCTGACGCCGCTGTTGATGTTCTGCGCGTGCGCGGCCTGTGCCAGCGACCCGAGGGCGAGGGCAACGCCCGTCGCGATGCGAAGGCGGCCTCCGAGGCGCGGGCGTGGTGTGGCTTGATCCATAGTCGATACGTTCCCCTGGTTACGCGGTCCGCCGAGGCTGATCTGCGTCACCCTTGAATGCGGTGTGGAAGGAGTACAACAGGCCTTGGCCGATCCGCCACGCCGTAATGCGGCCAAGGCGGCCGGCGTGTGGCATTTCGTCGCGATTGTAGCAGTCGGGTGACACACCGTTTTTGCGAAACGACATTGCGCTTTTTGCATACCGCACGATTCGCGCACGCGCCGCCCAGGACCAGCCGGGTGCTGACCCGCAGGTGAAGCAAGGGCGAGGCTGGCCCAGGCCGGGCCGTCGAAACCCTGGCTGGCTCCCCCCGAACCCGCCAAAGGGTCCGCCTCAGGCATGAAGCGATTGGCAGCCCTTCGCTCAAGGAAATCAGGTCCAGGGGCGCAGGCCCTGCCGGAGTCCGGGCGCAGGCCCTGCGGGCAGTGGGTCGGTTTCAAACCAGCTTATACCAACGGCCAAATGCGACGGGCGTTCAGGCAAGCAAGGCTGGTCTCT
>CAXSES010000164.1:0-7017 GCA_964236225.1 uncultured Acetobacteraceae bacterium | reverse complement strand
GTCATCGGGGCCGTCGCTCACGCGAAGAACTCGCTGACCCTGTCCAGCGCCGCGGCCAGGGCGTCGATCTCGCCGCGCGTCGTGTAGAGCGCGAACGAGCAGCGCGCGGTGCTGTCCAGGCCGAGGCGGCGCATCAGCGGCTCGGCGCAGTGGTGGCCGGCGCGGATCGCGATGCCGCCGCGATCCACCAGCGTCGCGATGTCGTGGGCGTGCGCGCCCTTCATGGTGAAGGAGACCACGCCGCCACGGTCCTGCGCGCCGCCGATCACCGACAGGCCGGGCACCTGCGGCAGGCGCGCGAGGGCATGCTCGACCAGGGCGGCCTCGTGGGCGGCGATGGCGTCGAACCCCAACGCCTCCACGTAGTCGATCGCGGCGTGCAAGCCGATCGACTCCAGGATGGCGGGCGTGCCGGCCTCGAACTTGTGCGGGACGGCGGCCCAGGTGGAGCGCTCGAAGCTGACGGAGCCGATCATGTCGCCGCCGCCCATGAACGGCGGCATCGCGTCGAGCAGCTCGCGCCGGCCCCACAGCACACCGATCCCGGTCGGGCCGTAAAGCTTGTGACCGGTGAAGACGAGGAAATCCGCACCCAGCGCCTGCACATCGACGCGGCGGTGCACCACGGACTGGCTGGCGTCGAACAGGATGCGCGCGCCGTACTGGTGCGCGAGCGCCGCGAGGCGCTCGCCGGGCGTGCAGGTGCCGAGAACGTTGCTCATGTGGGTGATGGCCACCAGCCCAACCTTGCGGTCCTCAAGCAGCCGCTCGTAGGCGTCCATGTCCAGTTCGCCGCCGTCGGTGATCGGGCAGACGCGCAGCTCGATGCCGCCGGAGCCGGAACCGTCGCGCAGCATCTGCCAGGGCACGATGTTGGCGTGGTGCTCCATCTCCGAGATCAGCACCGCCTGCCCCGGCTTCATCACGCCGCGGCCGTAGGAGTGCGCGACCAGGTTGATCGCCTCGGTGCTGTTGCGGGTGAACACGACCTCCTCGCGCGAGGGGGCGTTGAGCAGGCGGGCCACGGCGTCGCGGGTGGCCTCGAAGGCGTCGGTGGTGCGCTCGCTCATCCAGTGCAGGCCGCGATGCACGTTGGCGTACTGCGTCTCCATGGCGTTGACCATGGCGTCGATCACGGCGCGCGGCTTCTGCGCGGAGGCGGCGTTGTCGAGGAACACCAGCGGCTTGCCGTGCACGCGCTGCGCCAGGATCGGGAAGTCGGCGCGGATCGCGGCCTCGTCGAAGGCGCGGGTGGGCAGCGAGGGGTCGGGCGCGGGCGCCTCGTGGATGGGTGCCGCGCGCGGCGGGCGGGAGATGTCGTTCATGTCGCAATCCCTCCCTGCCGCGTCCACCAGCGTTCCACCGCGCCCTCCAGCATCGTGCGCGCGCCCTCGTGGGCGATCGGGTCGAGCGCCTCGGCCAGGAACGCGCGCACCAGCAGCGAACGGGCCTGGGCCAGCGGCACGCCGCGCGAGCGCAGGTAGAAGAGCTGCTCGGCGTCCAGTTCGCCCACGGTGGCGCCGTGGCTGCACTTGACGTCGTCGGCGTAGATCTCGAGCTGCGGCTTGCAGTCGATCTCGGACTCGGCTGACAGCAGCAGCGCCTGGTTCATCTGGTAGCCGTCGGTCTTCTGGGCGATGCGGTCGACCTCGATCTTGCCCTGGAACACGCCGCGGCTGTGGCCGGCGAGCACGTTCTTCACGGTCTGGCGCGAGGCGCAGGACGGCGCCTTGTGCGAGACGACGGTGGTGAAGTCGCTGTGCTGCGCGCCCGCTAGGAGCTGGGCGCCATTGAGGTGCGCCGCCGCGTATGGGCCGAGCAGGCGGGCGTGGACCTCGTTGCGCGCGAGGCGGCCGCCGAGGTTGAGGCCGAAGCTGTCGTAGACGCCGCGCTCGGCGATGTCGGCGTACGCCGTGGACAGGTGGAACGCCTCGGAGGCCTCGTCCTGCAGACGGACATGGGTCATCTGCGCGCCCTCGGCGACATGGATCTCCATCACCGGGTTGTGCAGGTAGGCGCCGGCGCCGTGCGAGACCTCGATCAGCGTCAGGCGGGCGTCGCGCTCCAGGGTCACGGCGTGGCGCGGGTGGAACGCCATCGCGCTGCGGCCGACGCCGCCGCCGATGCTGACCAGGCAGAGCGTGCCGCCGTCCACGCCGGCGGCGACGTGCAGGCGCACGCCGTCCTCGGCGAGCATGGTGTTGAGCGCCACCATGGTCTCGCGCTCAGGGTGGGCCAGCGTGCCGAACTGCGGGCGGTCGGCGAACAGAGCGAGGGTGACGCCTTCGGGGGTGGAGGACAGCTCCGGCTGGAAGCGGCCATCGACGAACACCAGGCGGGGCACGTCGGGCAGCGTCACGCCCTCGAGCACGTCTGCGCCGGGCGAGACCGCCGTCAGCGGCTCGTAGAACGCCACGTCGGCGAGCGGGCGCAGGCTGGTGTAGTGCCACGCCTCGATCGCGCGGGTCGGCAGGCCTTTGGCGCGCAGCAGCCCGGCCGCCGCGTCGCGCGCGGCGAGGTCGCCGGGCAGGCGGCGCCGCAGGCCGTCGAAGCGGTGCAGGAAGCCGGCCGCGCTGTCGGCGAGCGCCGTGGCGTGGGCCGCGCTCATGCCGCCTCCGCGATCACCTGGGCGTAGCCCTGGGCCTCGAGCTGGTGCGCAAGCTCAGGGCCGCCGGTGCGCACCACGCGCCCGGCGGCGAGCACGTGCACCCGGTCCGGCACGATGTAGTCGAGCAGGCGCTGGTGGTGGGTGATGACGAGCGCGGAGAAGTCCGGGCCACGGAGCGCGTTGACGCCCTCGGCGACGATGCGCAGCGCGTCGATGTCCAGGCCGCTGTCCGTCTCGTCGAGGATCGCGAGCTTCGGGCGCAGCAGGGCCATCTGCAGGACCTCGTTGCGCTTCTTCTCGCCACCGGAGAAGCCGACGTTGACGTTGCGCTTGAGCATGTCGTCGGGCATCGACAGGCGCTTCGCCTCGGCCCGCGCCAGCTTGAGGAAGGCAACCGCGTCCAGCTCCGGCTCGCCGCGGGCGCGGCGCACGGCGTTGAGCGCGGTGCGCATGAAGTTGGCGTTGCCGACGCCGGGCAGCTCCACGGGCGCCTGGAACGCCAGGAACACGCCCAGCGCCGCGCGCTGCTCCGGCTCCAGCGCCAGCAGGTCGGCGCCGTCGAAGGTGGCCGAGCCGCCCGTCACCTCGTAGTCCTCGCGCCCGGACAGGACGTAGGACAGCGTCGACTTGCCGGAGCCGTTGGGGCCCATGATGGCGTGGACCTCGCCCTTCGGCAGGTCGAGGCTGATGCCGCGCAGGATCGGCTTGGCGTCTGCGCCCTCGATGGCGATGGAGGCGGCGAGGTCGCGTATCTCCAGCATCAGCCGACGCTCCCCTCGAGCGAGATCGCCAGCAGCTTCTGCGCCTCCACCGCGAACTCCATCGGCAGCTCCTTCAGCACGTCCTTGCAGAACCCGTTGACGATCATGCCCACCGCGTCCTCCTCCGACAGCCCGCGCTGGCGGCAGTAGAAAAGCTGGTCGTCGGCGATCTTGGACGTGGTGGCCTCGTGCTCGACCTTGGCCGTGGGGTTGCGGCTCTCGATGTAGGGCACGGTGTGCGCGCCGCAGTTGTCGCCGATCAGCAGGCTGTCGCACTGGGTGAAGTTGCGCGCCCCCGATGCCTTGGGCTGCATCCTCACCAGGCCGCGGTAGACGTTGTCGGAGTGCCCGGCGCTGATGCCCTTGGACACGATGGTCGAGCGGGTGTTCTTGCCGATGTGGATCATCTTGGTGCCGGTGTCGGCCATCTGGCGGTTGTTGGTCACGGCGACGGAGTAGAACTCGCCCACCGAGCCCTCGCCGATCAGGATGCAGGACGGGTACTTCCAGGTGATCGCCGAGCCGGTCTCCACCTGGGTCCACGACACCTTGGAACGGGCACCGCGGCAGGCGGCGCGCTTGGTGACGAAGTTGTAGATGCCGCCCTTGCCGTCCGCGTCGCCGGGGAACCAGTTCTGCACGGTGCTGTACTTGATCGTCGCGTCATCCATGGCGACCAGCTCGACCACTGCTGCGTGGAGCTGGTTCTCGTCGCGCATCGGGGCGGTGCAGCCCTCCAGGTAGCTGACCGAGCCGCCATCCTCGACGATGATCAGGGTGCGCTCGAACTGGCCGGTGTTCTTGGCGTTCATGCGGAAATAGGTGCTCAGCTCCATCGGGCAGCGCACGCCCTTGGGGATGAACACGAACGAGCCGTCGGTGAACACGGCGCTGTTGAGCGCCGCGAAGTAGTTGTCGCCGGCGGGCACCACGCTGCCGAGGTACTCGCGCACCAGCTCGGGATGCTCGCGCACCGCCTCGCTGATCGGGCAGAAGATCACGCCTGCCTTGGCCAGCGTGGACTTGAAGGTGGTGGCCACAGAGACGCTGTCGAACACCGCGTCGACGGCGATGTTGCGCCCAACGGCGGTCTCCGGGTCGAGCTGCACCGCGCCCTCGACGCCGGCCAGCATCGCCTGCTCGCGCAGCGGGATGCCGAGCTTCTCGTACATGCGCAGCAGCTCCGGGTCGACCTCGTCAAGACTGGCGGGCCCGGCCTTCTTCTTTGGCGCCGCGTAGTAGTGCAGGGCCTGGTAGTCGATCGGCGGGTACTTGTGCTTGCTCCAGTCCGGCTCCTCCATCTTGAGCCACGCGGCGTAGGCCTTGAGGCGCCAGGCGAGCATCCACTCCGGCTCGCCCTTGCGCTCCGAGATCAGGCGGATGATGTCCTCGTTCAGCCCGACGGGGGCGAGGTCCATCTCGATGTCGGTCTCGAACCCCCACTTGTAGCCGGACTGGGTGACGGACTGGACGGTGTCAAGGGTCTCTACAACGGCTGGCATGTCGCCTCACTCAATCACGAGATGGGGGGCGCCCCGTCCAGGCAGCGACGCTGCCTGGCCGAGGGTGCGGCCCGGGATTCTAAAGGCGCGCGGGATGGCGGCGCCCTGCATGTCGGCGAGGGTGATCGCGCCCAGCGCCTCGCGGATCGCGTCGTTGACCACGTCCCAGCGGCCGTGCACCGGGCACAGCGCGGCGGACTCGCAGCCGCCGGCGCCGCCCTCGACGCAGGAGGTCAGCGCGATCGGGCCGTCGATCGCCTCGATCACGTCGCGAATCCGCAAAGCCGAGAGCGGGCGCGCCAGGCGGTAGCCGCCGCGGGCGCCGCGCTGCGAGGCCACCAGGCCGGAGCCGACCATGGTCTTGAGCACCTTGGCGACCGTGGGCTCGGGCACGCCGGTCGCGATGGCGATGCCGGGCGTGGTCTGCACGATGCCGCCCGCCTCGTCGGCGAGACGGACCAGCACGACGACCGCGTAATCGGTCAGTTTCGACAGCCTGAGCATTGGGCCGATCCTATGCGGACCTCGGCGGTCCGGATTGGCCAGGAGATGGAAGACCCGGCCCGCCGCGTCAAGGGGCCGGGGCCGGCGGCGAGCGTGCAAGGTCGAGGCCCGCCTTCAGGCGCTGTGCCTCAAGTTCCGCCAAAGGCCGGGCGTTTGGAATCCATGACCTAACCAAATCGGTGTCCAGAGGCCTTGGCCTTTGGCGGGTCTGGGCAGAGCCCAACCTTGCTTGCTGCCGCCTCGTTGCCGAGCGAGCACCATGCGCGAATGATCGCGTCAATCCCGGAGGCGAACCTCGCTTCGACCTCGCTCGAAGCCCGCGTGCAGACACCCCGTCCGCGTCGCGGCTATCCGGCGCCATGGGCCAGGACCAGCAGCGCCGCGACCAGGGTCAGGGTGCCCGCGATGAAGACGCCGAACGCCGCGACGATCCCCAGCGCCAGGGCCGCCACCACGGTCGACGCCACCACCGCCAGCGAGCACAGCACGAGCACCCCCCTCGCCCACGACCGGCAAGTCGCGGCAGCCGCGGCCGTCTCCCGACGCCGTTCCGCCGTCACCTGGTCATCCGGCTCGATTCTCACCACAAGGGGCGTCCTCCCTCGCCTGGCAGGATCGTGCCGAGGCAGGCGACACGCAAGCGCCTCAGCCATCCGCCCCGCTCCGCAGCCGCCACAGCCCGTCCGCCTCCTCGGCCACGGCGTCCTCGCGGAGCTTGCGCAGGTGGGCCAGCACCGTGGCGCCGGCCGCCCTGGCCAGACGCGGCTCCAGCACCGGGTACTCGGAGGCGACCAGCGCCTCCAGCGCCGCCGGGCCGCGGCGCAGCGCCGCCACCAGCCCCGCCTCGCGCACCAGCCGATGGCGCAGCAGCGTCGCCACGCGGGCGGCGGGGTCGTGCATCGCCGCGCCATGCCCGGACAGGAACACCCGGTCGCCGCGCCCGCCCAGCCGCGCGAGGCTGCGCAGGTAGGCGGCCATGTCGCCGTCCGGCGGGGCGATCGCCGTGCTCGCCCAGCCCATCACGTGGTCGCCGGTGAACAGCACCCCGCCCTCGCCCGCGAAGCACAAATGGTCCGCCGCGTGGCCCGGCGTGTGCAGCACGCGCAGCCCGGCGACCGTGTCCCCCTCGCCCACCAGGCGGTCCGGCCGCAGCGTCGCCGCCGCGAAGGCAGGGTGCGCGATCAACGGCGCCCCGCTCGCCGCCCGCAGCGCCGCCGCGGCGCCGCAATGGTCGGCGTGCGCGTGGGTGAGCAGCACCCGCCCGACCGGCCCCGCCGCCGCCAGCACAGCGGCGACGTGGCCGGCGTCGTCGGGGCCGGGGTCGATCACCGTGGCGCCGCCGGGGTGGGCCACGATCCAGGTGTTGGTGCCGTGCTGGGTCATCGGCCCCGGGTTGGGTGCCACCACGCGCACGATCCCGGGCGCCTCGGGGAGCGGCACGCCGTAGGGGGGAACAGGCTCGCCGGGTCGGGGCATGGCGCTCGTCGTCGGAGGGGCGGGGAAGGAGTCTCGCGGGGCAGGACAGGAGCGTCTCGCGGCGCAGGACGAAACAGGGGTCCGGAGGGGCCCGTGTCTCGCGCGGCAGGACGGATTTTGGGGGTGGGATGGCAGGCAAGGAAGGTTGAGGCTCCGCCTCAAACTC
>CAXSES010000163.1:0-7024 GCA_964236225.1 uncultured Acetobacteraceae bacterium | reverse complement strand
GTGCGCCGGGTCCAGGAGCGGCTCGCCCCCGCCTTGAAGCAGGGGCGGGTCTGGGTAGAGCCCAGCCTTGCTTGCTGACGGGCGCCTCGTCGCGGTCGCGCATCCAGGCCCCCGCCGCAGTCGTGCGTCACGCGACGAGGTCGATCGCGAGCAGAAATTTGGTTGCCGCGATGAACAGGCGTCGGCCGCCGGGTCCGCCGAAGGCGCAGTTGGACGCGGTCATCGGCGTGGGGATGTAGCCCAGCCGGGCGCGGTCGGGCGCCACGACGTGGACGCCGTCGGCGGCCGTGGTCCAGACCCAGCCGCGCGGGTCCACCGCGAAGCCGTCGGGATAGCCGTGGTCCGTCTGGTAGAACAGGCGGCGGCCCGAGAGCGCGCCCTCCTCGCCCACGTCGAACGCCTCGATCCGATGCGCCGTCCCTGTCTGGCCGCCCGGGATCTCGTCCAGCGACAGCGACGTGTCGGACACGTAGAGCGTGCGGCCGTCGGGCGCGAAGGCCAGCCCGTTGGGCTGCTCGAAATCCGCCATGCGGCGGAGCGCGCCCGTCGCCGGCTCGAAGCGATAGACGCTGCGATGGTCAAGCTCCGGCTCGGCCAGGCTGCCCTGGCTGGGCATCAGGAGGCCGAAGGTCGGGTCGGTGAACCAGATCGCCCCGTCGGCCGCCACGGCGACGTCGTTGGGCGAGTTCAGCCGCCCGCCTTCGTAGTGCGTGACGATCGGGGTGGGGTCGGCGTCGCCCTCCGAGCGGCTGATGCAGCGGCGGCCGTGCTCGCAATGCACCAGAGCGCCGCCGGCTTCGAGCGCGTTGCCGTTCATGAAGTAGGTGCCGTCGATCACCACGTCGACGTGGCCGTCCGGGTGCCAGCCGAGCAGGCGGCGGTTGGGCACGTCGGACCAGACCAGTCGGTCCCGCGCAGGCTCCCAGGCCGGGCCCTCGCCGTGCAGGGTGCCCTCGTAAAGGCACAGCAGCGCGGCGCCCGGCGGCAGCACCTCGGCCAGCCTCGGGTCGTCGATCTGCACCCCCTGGAACGGCTTCACCGGTTGGGGCGGCCCTGCGCGGCGCAGCAGCCGGCCCGGCAGCAGGGACGTGTCGTTCTCCATCGCTTCCATCTCCTCGTCATACCAACGGCGCTCATTTCTGGGCCTGCCAAGGCAGGCAAGGCCAGGGCTCTGCCCTGGACCCGCCAGGGGGAGCCCCCCTGGACCGGCCTTACTTAGTAGTGGTTTCCAAAGGCGAGCCTTTGGCGGGGTCCCCGCTTTAAGACATGGGGGCAGAGCCCCTGGCCTTGCTTGCCAAGACCAAAGAGGGCCGCCGATCAGAGCCCAATCTGATGCAGGTGGCCGTCGGGATCGCGCAGCAGGGCGGGCCGGCCGCCCCGCCAGGCGATCCGGGTCGCCGCCACGTCGTTGGCCCGCAGCGGGGCGCCGGCCCCGCCGCGCGGCACCCGGTATCCGAGCAGCTCGAGGTGGGGCGGGGCGTGGGCCGGCCGCATGGGCTCCACGGCGACGTCGACGTTGCGCAGGTCGTCCAGGCGCTGCTGCTCCTCCCCCCAATTGTGGCTGCGCTCGCCGGCCCCGAGGCCGAGCCCTGCGTAGAACGACGCGCTGGCGTCGACGTCGCTGACGCTGATCGCGGAGTGGTCGATGCCGAGGCCGATCTGCCCGGCCGCCGCCTGCCTGCCGCGCCAGGCCGGCGGCGCGTCCGCGGCGGGGAACTGCAGCAGTTCGAGGGGATGGCCGTCCGGGTCGCGGAACTTGAAGGCGCTCACCCCGCCGGAGGAGGCGGGGAGGCGCTGCGGCCCGCCCCGGGTGATCGCGCGCGCGTCCCGCAGCCGCGCGTGCGCGGCGGCGATGTCGTCCACCACGAGGGCCAGATGCTGGAACCAGAGCGAGGCCGCGTCGCCGTCCGCCGGGTAGGGCGCGCCCGGCGAGTCGAACGCGTCGAGCGCCACGGTCTGCGCGCCCAGCGTGAGAACCTGGCGCCGCCCCTGCCCGGACAGCGCCAGCAGCGCCATCTCCCCGGCCTCGATCGGCGCCGGCGTCCCCTGCGCGGCGAAGCCGAGCACGTCGACGTAGAAGCGCGTGAGCCGCGCCAGCTCCGTCGTCACCAGGCGGAACCCGGCGATGGACTGGAGGCCTGCTCCCGTCATGTCCGGCTCCCGGCTCAGCGCATGTGGCAGGGTTCGCGCCTCGGCTCGACGTGGAGCTGGACCGTCATCAGCACGGCGGGCTGATCGCCGATCGTGCCGGAACGGTGCCCCTTCCTGCCGTCGGCCTGCGTGCAGCCCTGGTCCTCGCCGAACGAGAACTCGCCCGGTCCCTGCTCGACGCGGGTGCCGTCCATGCTCTCGATCCACCAGCGGCCGGACAGCACCACGATCCATTGCGGCGCCGGGTTCTCGTGCCAGGTGCCGACCCAGCCGACCGGCTGGACCGTGACGACGACGGTCGAGGAGACGGCCTCGTGCTTGTTGTTCCATTGCGGGTCGGCGCCGCCCACGCCCTTCAGGGTGAAATCCTCCAGCGCGCATTGCGTCTGGTGGCTGACGCCGTCCTCGTCCGTCCACAGGTGCCAGAACGGCACGCTTGGCTTCGGCCCGCTCTTGTCGTCCTTGCCCTCAAGATGTTGCGCGATCGCGGTGATCGGATTCTGCATGTGTCCTCTCATCGGCCAGGGGAGGCCAGGCGCGGAGCCGGGCGGGGTCAGCGGGGCAGGACAGCCGCCGCATAGGGGTGGGTGGACCCGAACGGGTCGGCCAGGAAGGTCGACCAGGCGTGGCCGTCGATCCCGACGGTGATCAGCAAGAAGCCGGAGGCGAGCGAGAAGTTCTTGAGGAAATCCCAGAACAGCTCGCGCCCCTTGCTGTCGCCCTTGTTCCAGAAATCGCCGGGCTCCCAGAAGCGCTTGAACAGCAGGGCGGTGACGGCGCAGTAGCCCGCCATGACGAAGGCGGCGAGGCGGTCGGCCACGCCGGTCAGGATGCCCAGCGGCATGACCAGCTCGACGAACAAGCCGACCAAGATCAGCGCGACGGCGACCGTGCGGTTCGAGAACACCTCGCCCGCCTGCTTCACCGCCCCGTCGAAGCCGAGGATCTTGTCGAGCGCGCTGGCCGGGAAGAACAGCACGACCAGGCCGTAGCGCACGACAAGGATGACCACGTCGGACACGGTCATGGCCTGCCCCCCGGCCCCGGGCTGATGCCGGCGGCTGTCGGGCGTGACCGGCCGGGGAGGCAGGGTTGTCCTGCGTCGGAGGCCATCAGCAGCATCTGCCCGGTGCCTTGCCACCGGGGCCAGGGAAGCCGTCCCCGCGCGCGGGCGGCGCGAGGCCGCCAGCCCTGGGCGGCAGCGGGCGGCGGATGTCGATGGAAAGCGGACGGTCTGCCATCGGAACCATCTCAGCCCGCGCCGAGCGCGCGGCTCTCGCTGATGAAGTGGAAGAAGCGACCGTTGAACGGCTTGAGAACCTCGAGGGTGGTCGCGTGCGCCGTCGTCTTGATGTCGGAGTCGAGCGAGGCGTGGATGGCCTCGAGATCGGGGAAGTCCATCTCCAGCACCATGACGATGGGGATGGCGCCCGGGTCGGCCTGCAATGTGCGCAGCACGCGCACGTCGAGCACGTGCGGGAAGCGGCGCCAGATCGGCTCCAGCCTGGCGCTCACGTCGGCGAAGAACGCATCCTCGCCGCCCGTCTCGATCACGCCCTCGAAGATCGCCACGCGCGTCAACATGCCGGGTCCTTGTTCACTTCAGGCGCTGGGCGATGATGTCGGCGACGCGCAGCGCGTTGGCGATGATCGTCAGGGTCGGGTTCACCGCGCCGATCGAGGGGAAGAAGCTGGCGTCGGTGATGTAGAGGTTGTCGAGTTCGTGCGCCTTGCAGTCGAGGTCCAGCACGGACGACCTGGGATCGGCGCCGAAGACGCAGGTTCCGGCCTGGTGCGAGGTGGCGCTGATCGGGATGTCCTTGCTGAGGTAGAGCCGCCGGTCCACCAGATGCTTGTAGGCGCCGATCGGCTCCAGGAGGTCCTCCAGCTTGCGTCGCAGCCTGGCCTTCGCCTCCTCCTTGCCCTCAGTGACCGACAGCACGACCCTGTCGCCATCGTAGGAGATGCGATTCTCCGGCCGCGGCAGATCCTCGCTTTGCAGCCAGAAATCGATCGAGTGCAGCGCCAGCTTGTCAAACGGCATCTCCGGCAGCCAGTCGAGCCACCCCGGCATCGCCTCGGCGCGTATCTGCTCGCCGTGCGAGGTCGCGCACATCTGCATCAGCCCGAGCGGATACTCCCAGTCGGGCGCGCCGAAATAGTAGTCGCTCATCGCCAAGGTCTTCTGGAAGACCGTGTGGTTCGGCTCCTTGAGCACGGCCATCAGCACCGACATGTCGTGGCGCATGTAGTTGCGCCCCACCAGGTCGGAGCCGTTGGCCAGGCCCTTGGGGTGCGCGGGGCTGGCGGAGCGCAGCAGCAGTAGCGCCGAGCTCAGCGCGCCGCACGCCACCACGACGATGTCCGCGGAATAGCGCTCCTCCTGGCCGTCGCGTGTCACGTGCACCCCGCTGACGCTCCTGCCGGACGGGTCGGTCTCCAGCCTGGAGACGTAGGCGCCGGTCAGCAGGGTGAAGTTGGGGTGCGCGGCCAGGGTCGGGTCGACGCAGACCACCTGCGAGTCGGCCTTGGCGTTGATGGCGCAGGGGAACCCGTCGAAGGCGTCGCAGCGTATGCAGGGGCTGGTCGGCGTCGGCTTGCCGTCCTTCTCGTCGAGCAGGATGCCGAGGGGGAGGTGGAACGGGTGCAGCCCCTCGCCCTGGAGCTGGCGGGCCAGTTCCTCGACCCGCGGCTCGTGGCTGACGGGCGGGTAGGGGTAGGGCTGGCTCGACCAGGGCTCGTTCGGGTCCTCGCCGCGCTGCCCGTGAACGTGGAACAGCGCCTCCGCCTGGCAGTAGTACGGCTCGAACGCGTCATAGCCGACCGGCCATGCCGGAGAGAGGCCGTCCTTGTGCTGCACCCCGGTGAAGTCCTTCTCGCGGAGCCGGAACAGGGCGGACCCGTAGACCTTGGAGTTGCCGCCGACCCAGTAGTGCAGCCCGGGGTGGAAGCTGGTGCCGTGCCTGTCGTACCACGTCACGTCCGCCTGGTACTTGCCGTCGACGAACACCGTCTTCGAGTCCCAGTTCTCGCGGGCGCGGGGAAGGTAGCCGCCCCGCTCGAGCATCAGCACGCGCTTGCCGGTCGCGGCCAGCCGGGTGGCCGCCGACCCGCCGCCTGGCCCGCTGCCGATGATGATGACGTCGTAATGACCCGAGGAGGACGACATTGGATCAAGGCCTCATGGTTCGTCGAATTGGGGTGTCAGCCGTCGCTGCGTTCAGGGGTCGAGCCTGACAGGCCCAGCGCGGTGTTGACCAGGGCGAGGTGGGTCAGCGCCTGCGGGAAGTTGCCGGCGAGGCGCTTGCCGGGAACGTCGTACTCCTCCGCCAGCAGGCCGAGGTCGTTGGCCACGGCGAGCACGCGCCCGAACTGCGCGCGCGCCTCCTCGTGGCGGCCCTGGAGCGCCAGGCAGTCCGCCATCCAGCAGGAGCAGGCGAGGAAGGCGCCCTCCGGCGGCCCGCCCGGCCTGGCCTTCTCGCGCCGCACCAGGCCGCCCTGCGTGAGCTCGCGCCGGATCGCCTCGATCGTCGCGGCCATGCGCGGCTCCGTCGCGGGCAGGAAGCCGATGATCGGCAGCAGCAGCAGGCTCGCGTCAAGCTCCTGGCCGCCGAAATACTGCGTGAAGCTGCCGATCCCCTCGTTCCAGCCCTCGCTGCAGGTCTGGTCGTGGATGCGCTGGCGCAGCGCGGTCAGCCGCTCGATCGTCTCGTCGTCGGCATCGCCGCGGCCGTCCTCGGATTGCAGGAAGCGCAGCACGCGGTCCACGCCGGCCCAGGCGACGGCCTTGGAATAGGTGTACTGCCTGGGCTCGGCGCGCGACTCCCATATGCCGGAGCCGGCCGTGTCCCACACTGTCGCGAGGTGCTCGACGATGCGCATCTGCGCCGCCCGCTCCTGGTCGGTCACGGGCAGGCCGCTCCTGCGCGCCAGGCTCAGGCAGGACAGCACCTCGCCGAACACGTCGATCTGGTGCTGCCCGGACGCGGCGTTGCCGATCCGCACGGGGCGGCTGTAACGGTAGCCAGGCAGCGCGTCGACCGTCCACTCCGCGAGGTGCCGCGCCCCGTCCGCGTGGTACATGATCCGCATCCTGCCCGGCTCGCCGGCGACCGCGCGCAGCAGCCAGTCCCGCCAGGCCCGGGCCTCGTCCGTGAACCCTGCCTTGAGCAGGGCGTCGATGGTGAAGCTCCCGTCCCGCAGCCAGCAATAGCGGTAGTCCCAGTTCATGCCGCCGCCGGGCGCTTCCGGCAGGGACGTCGTCGGCGCCGCGACCAGGCCGCCGCCCTCGCGGTCGATCATCGCCTTCAGCGTGAGAAGCGAGCGCCGGACGGCGTCGGGCCAGCGCGTCCGGCTGTCGTCGAAAGTCCCGATCCAGCCGCGCCAGAAGCCCTGCGTGGCGGACAACGCCGCCTCAGCGTCCAACGGAGGCGGCGGGCGGCCGGGCGCCCTGCCGTAGCTCAGCACGAACGCCACGCGCTCGCCTTGCGCAACGACGAACTCCGCCCGCTGGCTGTGCTGGTCGACACGAAGCGGCACGCTGGTGCGCAGCACCACCATGTCAGGCCCCGCCTGCGACCTGCTGCCCCCCTCGATCGGCTCGCTCCACGGCGGCAGGGAGCCGTAGTCGAAACGAAGCCGCATGTCGGACCGCATCGCGACCCAGCCCCGGAGTCCCTCCACGATCCGCACCAAGGAGGGGCCGGCGTCGCCGCCGGCCGGCATGAACTCGATCAGCCGGACCGCGCCCCCCTCGGCCTCCAGCTCTGTCTCCAGCACCATCGTGTCTGTCTGGTAGCGGCGGGTCGCCCTGGCGGTCGCGCCGGCGGGCGACAGGCGCCAGCACCCGTGCTCGTCCGTGCCGAGCAGGGCG
>CAXSES010000162.1:0-7028 GCA_964236225.1 uncultured Acetobacteraceae bacterium | reverse complement strand
TCGCATTCAGCCGTTGGTATTACTTCCTGCCCTCCAGCGCGAACACCGCCACCGCCTCGACCCGCGACGACCACAGGAACTGGTCGATCACCGCCACCGACAGCAGCCGGTATCCCGCCGCCTTGAGCGCGATCGCATCGCGCCCCAGCACCACGGGGTTGCAGCTCACGTAGATCACCCGTGGCACCTTCGCGGCCATCAGAGGCGCCATCGTCGCCCCCGCGCCCGTCCACGGCGGATCAAGCACCACGCACGCCGTCCCGCCAAGCTCGCGCAGTTGCGGCGGCTGGCGCTGCAGGTCGCGCCTGACCACCTCGATCCGCCCGCCCGACGCGCGCCGCAGCGCCAGGCACGCCGCCTCGTCGCCCTCGTAAGCCACCACGCGCCCATGCGCCGCCAGCGGCAGCGACAGCGTGCCGTACCCTGCGAAAAGCTCCACGATCCGCGCCTTGGGCCTCATCTTCGCCGGCAGCCCCGCCAGCACCGCCGCGATGATCGCCGCCTCGCCCTGCGGCGACGCCTGCAGGAACGCCCCGGGCGCCGGCGACACCGCGACGCCGGACAGGACCACCTGCGCCGGCCTCAGCGAGCAGGCCGTCTCCGGCTCGCCGTCCCCCTTGGCCCAGCAGATCCGCGCCAGCCCGTGCTCCTGCGCGAACCCCGCGAGCAGCGTGCGGTCGCGGGTCTCCAGCACCGCGTCGCTGCGCAGCAGCAGGTCCGGCCCGGTGTCGAGCAGGTTGACCACGGCGGACGCCTCGCGCCGAAAGCAGCGCAGCCGGCCCATCAGCGCCCGCAACGGCGCCACCAGGGCGAACAGCGCAGGGTCCAGCACCAGGCAGGTGTGCAGGTCCACGACCTCGCCCGAGCGCGGCCGATGCAGCCCGACGATTACTCCAGACGCTGGCACCCCAGCCTTTGGCACCGTGGCCGTTGACACCCCCGCCTCTGGCACATTTCCGCCAGGGGCGCGGCGGATCGCCAGGTCCATGCGTCGCCGCGCGAGGGGAGGGGTCCGCGACATCGGCCCCGGCTCGACCTCGAAACCCGCCCGACGCAGCGCCTGCGCCACCAGCCCGGCCTTCCAGGCCGCATACGGCGCATCTGCCCAGTGCTGCACTGTGCATCCGCCGCACTCCGGGAAATGCGGACAGGGCGGCTCGACCCGGTCAGGGCTGGCATCCACAAGCTCGAACGGCCCGGTGAGCCCGCCGCCGCGCCGCGCATTGGGCACCGCGCGCACCCGCTCCCCTGGAAGCGTCACCGGAAGGTAGAGCGTCGTCCCATCCGGCAGCGTCGCGACGCCGTCGCCGTCCAGACCGACCGCCGCCACGGTGCAGGGCACCGGTCCCGCCGCCTCGGCCGGCGGCGCGCGCACGCTCACTCCGTCGCGGTCTCGTCCGCCACGCCTGGCTTGTCCGCGACGCCGGGCTTGTCCAAGACATCGGATGCCTGCGCGACCTCGGCTGCGGGATCCTCCAGCAGCTCGACCTTACCGCCGAGCAGCCTACGCGACCGCTTCGCAGGCACCACCGGGCTGTGGGCCGCACGCTTGACGGCAGGGTCGCGTGCCGGCCGATAGGTGCGGATCGCCACCGCGTCGGGGTCAGGCGCAACCTCGGCCACGACCGGCGCCGGCGCGGCCTTGCGGGCGCGCGGCGCCCTGGGCGAAGCCGGCGCACGACGCGGCGCCCGCTCGCGCGGCACAGGCGGCGTGTCCACGGCAGCAATCAACGTCTCCGCCCCTGGCGCGGAGACGTTCTCCGAAGAAGGAAGAGCAACCGGAGCCGTGGAAACGGCCGAAGCCGCCGGGTCCGTGGAGACAGCCGGAAACTCCGGGGAGACGACCGAAACCTCCGGCTCGGCAGCAACCGGCACCAGCATCTCGACCGGGACAGGCGCCGCCTGGACTGGCGGCACCTCCGCAACCACCAACCCGGCGACAACCTTGGCCGGATCAGCTGCAACCGGCACCGGATCGACAGCCGGGGAGGGCGCCATCGGCACCACCTTCGCCAGCCTCTGCACGACCGCGTCGACCCTCTGCACAACCGCATCGACCGGCGCCTGCGCGAGACGCTCCAGACGCGACGCCCGGGTCGGCAACTGCATGAACGCCGGCACCTCGCCGCCGAATCCGAGCACCAACGGCCCGAGATCCTCGTCGCGTCGCCGCCCGTCGCGACGAAAGCGATCTCCCCCGTCGCGCCGGACGCGATCCTCGCCGCGTGCCCTGTCGTCCACGGGGACAGCCGCGACCACGCCGTCGCGCCGACCGCCTGCCGCATCGTCGCGGGTCCTTGCCGGCGCGCGCTCCTCAACCGCGCGCGGCACCACTTCAGGCTGCGACGCGACGAAAAACGCTGCGACGGACGCCGACCCATCCTGCGCAGCCTCGGCCTGCCTTGCCCTGTCGCGGCCACGACCGCGGCGACGGCCTTCGGGCCTGCGCGCCGCACTCTCTCCCGAGGGAGCGTCCTCGACCCGCGCGGCGTCGACCTGCGCAACCTCGACAAGGGCAGCCGGCACGGCAGCCGCCTCGACGTCTGGCGTCACCGGCTCGGCCGCACGACTGGCACCGGACTTGCGCCCGCCACGGCGACGCCTGCCGTCGCTTTCCTCCCACTCCGCCGCGGCCACGCCGGCCACCGCCATTCGCGGGATGGGGTGCCCGGTCAGCTTCTCGATCGCCTCGAGGTTCGCGCGGTCGGTCGGCGCCGCGATGGTGTAGGCGTGCCCGGTCAGGCCGGCGCGGCCAGTGCGCCCGATGCGGTGGACGTAGTCCTCGCAATGGTGCGGCACGTCATAGTTGAACACATGGCTCAAGCCGCCGATGTCGATGCCGCGCGCCGCAACGTCGGAGCACACCAGCAGGCGAACCTCGCCGGCCTTGAACCGCTCGAGCGTGGCGAACCGCACCGACTGCGCCAGATCGCCATGCAGCGCGCTGACGCTGAAGCCGTGCTTGGCCAGCGACTTGTTGAGCATGTCGACGTCGCGCTTGCGGTTGCAGAAGATCAGCGCGTTCTGCACCTTCTCTGCGCCGATGATCTCGCGCAACGCCTGCGCCTTGTCGACCTCGGCGACGATCGCCAGACCCTCGGTGATCAGCGGCGCCACCGAGGCGGCGCGCGAGACAGTGATCTCCTTGGGGTTGCGCAGGAACGCGTCGGCCAGCCGCCTTATCTCGCCCGCCATGGTGGCCGAGAAGAACAGCGTCTGCCGGTTTGCCGGCAGGAAGGACACGATCTTCTCGACATCGGGAATGAACCCCATGTCGAGCATCCGGTCGGCCTCGTCGATCACCAGGATGCGGGTGTCGGTCAGCATCATCCCGCCGCGCTCGAACAGGTCGAGCAGGCGTCCCGGCGTGGCGATCAGCACATCCACGCCCTTCATCAGGGCGCTCTTCTGGTCGTTCAGGCTCTCGCCGCCGATCAGCAGCGCGTGGTTGAGCTTCAGGTACTTGCCATATTTGACGAAGTTCTCCGCCACCTGCAGCGCCAGCTCGCGCGTCGGCTCCAGGATCAGCGAGCGCGGCATCCTCGCCCGCGAGCGCGACCCGGCCAGGATGTCGAGCATCGGCAGGGTGAATCCCGCCGTCTTGCCGGTGCCGGTCTGCGCCACGCCGAGCACGTCGCGACCCGCCAGCACCACGGGGATCGCCTGCGCCTGGATCGGCGTGGGATGGCGATAGCCCATCTCCTCCACCGCACGCACGATCGGCTCGGACAAACCCAAATCGGAGAACAGCGGCTCCTCGGCTCCACCCGCCACAGAAGCATCCCGCCCCTGATCGGCCGTCGCCGTAGCGATCCCGGAACTGACCTCGGCTGCCGATCCCTCGAAAGACCCGGCCACGGCAGCATCGGGTCCGGCGTCGTCCGCAGCGGCCCCGCCCGCCTCGGCGGCCGGGGTGTCCACTCCCGCCATCCCGGTGGAGGCGCTCGCGAGTTCATCGCTGTACAGAAGCCCGGCCTCGTTCACCGGCTCATCAGCCTGTGTCGCATTCTCGACAGCGGCTGCACCGGGTCCGGTGCCAGCCTCCGGTAGCACGGGGCTGGCTTCCAGGCGATGCGTCCGGATGGCGGCAGAGTCCTGTCCGCCCTGGCCAGGCGGACGATCGGGTTGCGCAGAAGCGTCCACGGCAGCGGTGGTGACGTCGTTCAACAGTTCGTCCTGGTCAGCGAAAGGGTGGGCGTCACACGCCTCATCAGGATCGGGCATCCGGCAGGCAATGCCGTTGCGGTCCTGGGCGCAGCGCCTCACAGCGCCATATCTGCAACCGACCCCGATAAGTCAAGACAGGCCCGCCGGTCAAACAGCCCGGTGGCTGGAGCGGGTGACGGGAATCGAACCCGCACAGCCAGCTTGGAAGGCTGGAACTCTACCATTGAGCTACACCCGCGCCGTCCGTGTTGTAGCGCGTAGGTGATCCTTGACGAAAGGGTCGATCCGTTCCCCTCGATGTCGAACGCTTCGCCGCGCGTCCAGGGATGTGGTAAATCTGCAACATGGGTTAACGGAGAGTCCACAATCGTGGCAACTCTGCGGGATTTGTGTGAAAAACTCGACAGGTTGCGTGCTGACGATCAGCTTTGGTTCGGACTGTCCAGAAAGGCGCTCTTTCCATGCCGTCCGCGATCGTTTTTCCTCTGGCCGCGCATGCGGCGACGAACCGTTTCACAGTGCGCGACCGCATCGAGCTGGAGCGCTGGACGGAGATCGCTAAGCAACGCGGCTTCGACCGCCTCGTGCTGCATGAGCGTCTGGAGAGCGACCCGTCCGATGTCGGGAACTATCTCGCGGTGTATGCCGAAGGGTGCTGCTGGGCGTCGTGCGGATTGTCGCGCCGTCCGGACGGCATCGTGGCGTGGGACAGCGTGTCCGGCCTGGATCTGGGCCGCTTCCACTCGATGAGCGACGCCCTGTCCTGGGTGCTGGAGCGCAGGGCCGACACGGTTGGCCGATTTTCCTGTTCGGTGGCTCGACGGGACGGTTCGAACGAAGACGTGTCCGCACGGCCTCTTGAGGCGCTGCATTTCGGGCGACGATCCCGATCCTGAAGCAGGACGCCATGGCGGGACCCCGGGGCGAGCCTGCCGCAAATGGCGACTTGAACGGCGGCCTGCTGCCAGCCCTCCGGCAGCGCACCGCTCTCGCCACGACACGTCTCCAGACCGGGCGAGGCGTCGGGTCTGGTGGAGGGGGTTGGATTCGAACCAACGTAGGCGTGCGCCAGCGGATTTACAGTCCGCCCCCTTTAGCCACTCGGGCACCCCTCCGCAGTGGCGCGGACCTATTCGGATGCGCCCCGCTTGTCAATCAAGCGTGCGTCGTTCCAAGCGCCCCGTTCCAAGCGCGCCTCGTCCTAAGCATGCACTGTCCAAGCCTGCGTCGTCCCAGGCCTGCGCCGTCGCGGATCGGTGCTGTTCCTTTCACGGGTCGCGCGGACCATGATCCGGTCATGAGCACGCATCGCACCCCGCACGGTTCCATTCCCCATCGATCCGGAGGCGACGCGGACAGGCCAGCCGCAGGGGCGTCGCGGCCAGGCGGTCGCACCTCCGGCCACGCGCCACCCCACGACCGGGCAGCGGCGCGCGCATCCAGGCCGGGCAAGGGCGGCCCGGCCGCTGTCCGGACCGCCGACGCCGCCGTCGTCACCGGCCGCGACAAGCGCGGCCCGGACCAGCCCAGGACCGGACCCGACAAGAAGGCCAGGGTCCGCGCCCAGGCGGGCCAGCCGGGCCGCGGCGTCGCGCAGCCCGTCGCGCGCGGCGCGGACCGCGGCCCGGCCGCAGCGGCGCGCGGCACCGTGACGCCACTGCGCGAGGACAGCGGCACGGCGCGCGAGGGGCGGGCTGGCGGTGCCCCCATAGGACGCATGGCGCCACGAGGCTCCGGAGCGGGCGATGCCTCCGTCCGCACCCCGGGGCCTCGCGGCGCCGGCGCGCGCGAGGCCCGCTCCGTCGGCGACGTGCGCGAGGACAGGCCCGCCCGGCCGGGGCGCACCGCGCCGGCAAGCGCATTCCCCGCGCCGCAGCGCCGCAGCGCCGGAGTCGACGCCCCGCCCCGCCGCGACGCGGCGGGGCGCCCGTCCGCCGAGCCCGAGGCGGAGGAGCACCGCGCGCGCGCCGGCGCGGCGAAGGGCATTTGGCTGTACGGCAGCCATGCGGTGGCGGCGGCGCTGGCCAACCCGGAGCGCCACCTGCGACGCCTGCTGCTGACCGAGGAGGCGGAGGCCTTGATGCGCAGGCGCATGGCCGGCGCGTGGCCGTTGACGCCGGAGCGGATCGATCGCGCGCGGCTCGACCAGTTGCTCGGCCGCGACGCGGTGCATGGCGGGGTGGCGCTGCTCGCCGATCCGCTGGCCTCGCCTTCGCTTGCCGAGGCGCTGGCCCGTCCCGGGCCGGTGCTGGTGCTCGACCAGGTGAGCGACCCGCGCAACGTCGGCGCGATCTTGCGCTCCGCCGCCTCGTTCGGCGCCTGTGCAGTCGTGGTGCAGGACCGCAACGCCCCCGACGAGACCGGCGTCATGGCCAAGGCCGCGTCCGGGGCGCTGGAGCGGATGCCGCTGCTGCGCGCGGTCAACCTCGCGCGGACCCTGGGGGCGCTGAAGGCCGCCGGGCTGTGGGTGGTGGGCCTGGATACGGCGGGCGGGCCGCTATCCGGGCCGGCACTGGCCGAGCGCCGGGTGGCGCTGGTGCTGGGGGCCGAGGGCGCCGGGCTGCGCCGCCTGACGCGCGAGACCTGCGACGAGCTGGCGGGCCTGCCGATGCCGGGCGGGATGGAGAGCCTCAACGTGTCCGCCGCGGCCGCCGTGGCTCTCTACGAGCTGACGCACGCACCGGCCTCGAGTGCGTGATGCCGGCTATCCCGCGGCGTGACCCGCCAGGCAAGCAAGGCTGGGCTCTGCCCAGACCCGCCAGGAGCGAAGCCGCCCCTGGCCCGGCCTTGCTTAGAGCGTGTTCAGGCTGACCGTGAAGGTGCAGATGGCCGATACAAGGCGCCAGCGGGATCTCACTGGC
>CAXSES010000161.1:0-7049 GCA_964236225.1 uncultured Acetobacteraceae bacterium | reverse complement strand
GCCTGCCTGGACATGGATTGAGAGATGACCGGTCGTCTCGGAATGTCAAGCGGCGACGGGCCTATGCCGGCGGCCGAATGCGACGGGCGTTCAGGCAAGCAAGGCTGGGCTCTGCCCAGACCCGCCAGGGGCGAGCCGCCCCTGGACCCGGCGCAACTTAAGCAAGGGACTCCAGAGGCGAACCTTCAGGATTCACGGCCTGAGTCAGGCAGGTTCAGGGGTGGCTCGCCCCGCCCTGAAGCAGGGGCGGGTCCCCGGTTCCAGGCACGGGGCAGAGCCATGGCTTTTTAAGTCGGGACACGATCCGCTGGCTGCTCATGGTCCGTGACCGCGTCGATCACGGCGAGCCGCCGCCGACGCAGGAGCGCCTGGCCCGGACGCCCGGCATCCGCCGCACGGCGTTTCGAGTGCGGTTGATATTCCGCAGAAGAGGGGGGTTCAATGGCCCCGGGCGGGGCCCGGCCTTGCTTGCCACGTCGCGAGGGAAGCGAGCGACAGGCGTCCCGACCGCCTACTGGCTGGCCCAGACGATCCTGTACATCCAGGTGATCTCGGACAACTCGAACGTGTGACCCGGGTGATCCGGATTGAGCGAACGCAGCTCGATGCGGCGTGCGGACTGGCGGGCGAGCTGCTTGGCCATGACCTCGCCGCCTTTGGTGCGGACGACGACCCTGTCTCCGCGCCGCACGGGCGAGGCCGGGGATATGATGACGATGTCGCCGTCGCGGAACACCGGCTCCATGGAATCGCCGCTGATCTCCAGGGCGTAGGCGTTCGGGTCGCTGATCTCCGGCAGGCCGACCTCGTCCCATCCCGCCCCGACCGGGTAGCCGCCATCGTCGAAGAAGCCGGCCGTGCCCGCCTGTGCGAGACCGAGCAGCGGGATGACCCTGGTGGCCGGCCCGGACCGTGGAATGACCCGGGCGCCTTTGACCAGGCTGCCGAAATCCAGGATGTCGGTGTCGGTGGCGTCGAAGACCTTGGAGAGACTCTCCGTCCCCGGCCAGCGGGCCTTGCCGTCGGGAGTGCGACGCTTCGAGGGGTTGAACGTCGTGGCGTCGAGACCGGCCCGGCGCGCCAGCCCCGACGTGGACAGGCCGCGTTCGGCAGCAAGCGTATCAAGTGCTCGCCAAATATCATCATGATTCATAGAGCATCGGTCTTGCCGGCCGGTTGCAGCGCTCTCTCCGCAAGGCGTCGATGTGGCGACATGCAGGCACCTTTGTTTCAGAAGCGTCCGGGATGGTCGCGGGCTTCGACGGCGGCCAAGGATGATTGCCTTGCGGGCGCGCCGCAATAGGAATGCGGGCGGGAGATGGCAGCACCTCCGGCTTCCCTGGCGAAGATGATTGCATGTTCTCTAAATGTTCTGACATAGTGCATCGTAAACCTGCCGTGCCGCTCAGAAAGTCGTCCCGGGGAGACTCCTTGGCCTTCGACGTCACAATTGATACGAAAGCCACCAGGAGGAATTTAGTCCTTGACCTATCCACAACCCTAGGTATAACAACTTGCATGCATACAATCGCATGCGCTCGTGGCGGCACCGGCTCGCCGGTCGTCGCGGTCAGAGGCAAGCACAACGGAGCCAGAATGGCGTTCTCACAGTGCAATCTATCGGTACTTGCATACGCCAACGGCTTCACCCTCTGGCACTACAGTGCGGGTGCGGAAAGTTCGGCGGCTTCTGGTGACGAGTTTTTCGATGGCGCACGCGACCTGGTCTCTGCCGGGGACATCGTCATGGTCTCGGGAGAGAGTGGCGGCTCGATCGTCTTCGTGAAGCCGTTGCCCCCGAAGGCAGCCTGAACGTCCGGTCAGGCCGCCTTGCCCGACGCCGGAGGATGAAAGGCCATGCGGCGGCCGACGTCAGGCGCGATGACTCAGGGCGGCGTCAGTGACCCGCTCGCGCGTCCTGCCGCGTCCCTGACCGCCCGCGCGTGGCCTGAAGCTCACCGAAGGCCAGAGCGGAACCTGCCCGACCCGGCGGGAGTTCCACGGCCCGGCCCTCTCCACCGGCCCGCGCTCGACGTCCTGACATCGACGACCCTTGACGATGACCTGTCAGGCAAGGGAGGCCAGGAGCTCTGCCCCATGCCTTGCTTGCCTGACAGGTCAATGTCAAAGGCCGTCGGTGTGAGCAGCCCGCACCCGGGTCGTGCCGGTCCGGGCATCGGCCGCGCACGCGAAGGACCCCGCATGCACCCCCCTCGTCCCGCCACGGCGCGCCTCGTCACAGCATGCCTCGTCACCGCATGGACGCTGCCGCTCGCCGCGGCCGCTGCCGATCCGGCTCCCGCGCCGCAGGCCCCCGCGCGGCTGGCGCCCTACGCCATCACCGGCTCGGTCGCGCTCGGCGCACCGGACCGCTGGGACTACGTTTTCCTCGACCAGGCCGCCAGGCGCGTCTACGTCGCCCATGGCACCGGGATCACGGTGGTCGACGGTCGGGAGGGCACCGTGGTCGGCACCTTGCCCGGCCTGACCGCGGCACATGGCATGGCCGTCGATCCGGCATCGGGCCACGGCTACGCCGGCACCGGCCATGGCGACGTCCTGGTGTTCGATCCGAGAACGCTGGCGGCGATCAGGACCCTGCCCGGCGAGCCGGACGACGACGGCGTGGTCGCCGACCCGGCCGACCACCGGGTCTTCGTGCTGAACGGCGGGTCGTCCAGCGTCACGGTCATCGACACCACCAACGACACCGGCCGCGGGGTGGTCCGCCTCGGCGGCAAGCCGGAGTTCGCGGCGGTGGACGGGCGCGGCAAGCTCTACGTCAACCTCGCGGACACGCGCGAGGTCGTGCGCGTCGACATCGCCTCGCAGTCCGTGGAGCGGCGCTGGGCGGTGCCGGACTGCGTCTCGCCGCATGGCATGGCGATCGACCCGGCAACGTCGCGGGTGTTCACGAGCTGCGTCGACGGCAGGCTGATCGCGATCGACGCCGTCTCAGGCGCGGTGGTCGCGACGCTGCCGATCGGCCTCGGCAGCGACGCTGTCGCGTTCGACCCGACGCGCGGGCTGGTGTTCAGCTCGAACAGCGACGGCACGCTCTCGGTGATCCACGAGGACGACGCCGATCACTTCACCGTCGTCGCGGACGTGCGGACGGCCAGGGGCGCGCGTACGCTGGCGGTCGACCCCGCGAGCGGGCGCGTGTTCCTCGCCGCCGCCGAAATCGACGACAGCCGGCCGCCGCAGCAGCAGCCGGGCCGCGCGCCGCGCTACAGCTTCATGCCGGGCAGCCTGAGGCTCCTGCTGCTCGACCCGGTCGCCGCGGCCGGACGCTAGGACGGAGGCGACGCCGAAACTCCCCGGATGCCGACGCGAGCCGGTGCGCATTGGGATCACCCCGACGATCGGCGTGATGACGGCCCTGCCCGTGTTCTTCGTGCTGACCGGCATCAGCGTGCTGCCGTCGACCGGGCAGAAGGCCGCCCTGCCCGGCTCGGGTCCAGTCCGAGCAGTTCGGCCAGGCTTGGGTCCGTGTCTTGGCGCGGCGTGGCCGTGGTCACCTCGTGGGCGCCGGCGCCGCCGGCGGGCGCCCAACACTCAAGTGGGGCCGGGTCCAGGGGCGGCTCGCCCCCCGCCTTGAAGCAGGGGCGGGTCTGGGCGAAGCTGCCCGAAGGTTCCAGTGGCCCGCTTGGGCCATTGGAATGGGCAGCGAAGGGGTAGCCTGCCAAAGGTTCTGACGGCCCTCTTGGGCCGTTGGAAGGGCAGGCGGAGGGAGAGCCCAGCCTTGCCTGTCTGAATGCCCGTCGCATTTGGCCGTCGGCATGACTCCGGCCTCGCGCCCCGGCTTTCCGGCACGGCTCAAGGTTTTCCTGAAACGGATGTCGCAAGCCGGTCCTGCCACAACCAGCACAGCAGAAGCAGCACCGGCGCCACAAGCCCGCCCACCGGCAGATGCCTGTCCCCCAGGAACAACGCCAGCCCCGGCAGCAGCCAGCACGCCGCCATGACGCTCCTGGACCACGGCGGGAAACCCGTTCCGCGACCCTGGCGTACCAGCCAGCACAGCGCGACCAGAACCAGCATCAGGTCGTAGAACAGAGCCATCGGCGCCGCGACCAGTCCGGCCGCCAGCAGGGCCGCCGCCCGTATTGGCAGCGGCGCCTTGCGCCACCAGAGCAGCGCCACAACCACCGCAGCCCCGGCAACGCCGACACCCTGTCCCAGCAGGGCAGCCATATGCGGCACGCCTGCCGCGCGCAAGGCGCCGTACGGGCTGACCATGGCTCCGAAGCGCCCCACCAGCCCCGCCTGCAGCTCCGGCTGGCTCGCGGCCATCGCGGCAAGGTAGGCAGGCCATAGCTGCACGCCGAACAGCAGCGTCGCCAGCGCGCACGCCCCCAGCACACCCGCCGCAGCCGCAGCAAAAGCGCGCCAGCATCCCCCCGCCGCAAAGGCCAACGGCACCAGAAGGGCGAAGTGCGGCTTGCACGCAAGCCCCGCGACCAGCAATCCGGCCAGCACCGGTTTGCGCTCCAGCAGCAGCATCGCCAGCCCGAACAGCCCCGCGGTCATGAAGGAGTTCTGTCCCAGCAACAGAACCCAGGGCACTGCAGGAAACGCCAACAGCCCTGCCAGACAGCATCGCCAGGGCAGGTCAAGCACCGCGCGCAGCACCAGGAGGCATCCCAGGAGCGTCACCGTTTCGAACACGAGGAACGACAGCGTCCAGGGCAGGCAGGCGAGCGCAGCGCAGATCAGCAGGAATGGTGGCGGATACAGGAAAAACTGATAGTCGATGCCTGGCGACAGGACTGCCTGCTCGGCCGCGAGATGCGCGGCCCTGCTGTACGCCGCCGCCGCCTGCCCCTGGTCGGCCAGCACGCCTGCCGCATAGAAGCTGACGAAGTCCATCGAGGCCGGACGGTCGAGCCGAACGACCCAGCCATGCACACCCGCGAACAGGAACGAGAACACCACGACCTGCAACGCCAGTAGCAGCAGCACCCAGCGTTGCAGGACACCACCATGCAGCCAGCGGCCCGACGCCACCTCTCGCGGCGCCGTCGCCAGGACACCGGGCAGAGTCCTGAATGGCAACACTCCGCTCATGCTGGCGTGCCCCTCGGATGGTATGCCCGGACGCAGCACTGTCCAGATCGAGTTCCACCTTGGGCCGCAAACCTTGCCGAACCATGAGCGCCGCCTCCAATCCGGCTCCTGCCGATGGCCAGCACTCCCGTTGCGCCCGGGTCGGCCCATGATCGGAAGACCCGCACCACGCGCGTACCCGGGTCCGCAGGACACCCGCCCGTGATCTTCTTCACCGCCGACACCCATTTCGGCCACGGCGGCGCGCTCGGGCTATACCGCCGCCCGTTCGACAGCGTCGCCGCCATGGACGAGGCGATGCAGCGACTCTGGAATGAAACCGTGGCGCCGGACGACGAGGTCTGGCACCTTGGCGATGTGGCGGTCGGGCCGCGCTCCCCCGGCCCCGCGGCGCTGTTCGCGACACGCCTTGCCACGCGCCTGGAACACCTGCACGGCCGCAAGCACCTGGTCACCGGCAACAACGACCCTGATGGCGTGCTTGCCTGGCCCGGCTGGCAGAGCGTGCAACCCTACGCCGAGATCGAGGCAGACGGCACGGCGCTGGTGCTGTGCCACTACGCCCTGCGCACCTGGAACGGCATGGCACGCGGCGCCCTCAACCTGCATGGCCACAGCCATGGCCGACTCGCGCCGATGACCCGGCAGTTCGACGTGGGCGTCGACCTCCGCGGCTTCCGCCCGGTGACGCTAGCCAGCCTGCACCCGCGACCGAGATGACTTCGGGGAGAGACCCGGGCTGGCTGCACGGACCCCATTGTCCCTGCAGCCGCCCTTCCATCGACCTCGACCTTGCGCCATCCTGCATTCCGCGATGCAGGCAAGGCGGGCCAGTGCGGTCCAGTTCATGCTCCCTGTTTTCCCCGCCTCCACAGGATCAGAGCATGCACCGACGTCACCTCGTAGCGTCTGCCCTCGCCGCGCCAGTCGTCTCCCTGGCCCGAACCTCCCGAGCGACGGGGATCATTGCGGAAGCAGCGACAGGTCCGGACGGCTGGCGGCGGTTCGAGATCACGACTCGCGTCACCCTGCCCGATGCTCCTGGGGTGGCCCAGCTCTGGCTTCCTCTGGCGCAAACTGCGGCCGGCTACCAGTCGGCGGGCGCCCTGTCCTGGACCACCGGGCAGGCCACCGACACGGTGCGCCGCGTGCGCGACGAGCGCTACGGCGCGCAGCTCCTGCGCGTGGATTTCACTCCCGACAACCCGGCAGCCATCCGCACGGCAGGAGACGAACTCCGCACGGGCAACGCATCGCGGGCCGAGACCGCTTCGGGGCGCGTTGAACCGGACGCCCCCAGGACAATCACCCTGGTGCAGCAGGTCGCCACGCACGCTCGCAGCGCAGTGTCGTTCGCGCCGCTGACCATGGCGGAGCATCGGTTCTGGACCGAGCCCACGCCGAGCGCGCCTACTGACGGCTTGGTGCGCGAGACCGCCCGGCGCATCACCGCCGCCCAGACCGGCGACCAGGCGAAGCTGCGCGCGCTCTACGACTGGGTCATCGACACCACCTACCGACGCGCCGAGACGCCGGGATGCGGAACCGGCGACTACGCTTCCATGCTGCAATTCGGTGCCTTCGGCGGCAAATGCGCTGACATCAACGGCCTGCTGGTTGGACTGGCTCGCTCGATCGGGCTTCCCGCACGCGACGTCTATGGCGTTCGGGTCGCGTCGTCACGCCTGGCACCTTCGCTGGGCCGTGACGGCAACATTAGCAAGGCGCAGCATTGCCGTGCCGAAATCTTCCTCGAAACCGAGGGCTGGTTCCCCGTGGACCCTGCCGATGTTCGCAAGGTGATCCTGGAACAGAAACTACCTGCAGACAGCGACGCTGCCCACGCCTTTCGCGAGCAGTTGTTCGGCCAATGGGAAACGAACTGGATCGGCTATAACAGCGCCACCGACATCGAACTCCCCGGCTCTGGCAATCAACGGCCGAACTTTGCGTTCCTGATGTATCCTTGCGCCTTCACG
>CAXSES010000160.1:0-7055 GCA_964236225.1 uncultured Acetobacteraceae bacterium | reverse complement strand
GCGAGCCTTTGGCGGGGTCTCCCCTTCCAGGCATAGGGGCAGAGCCCCTGGCCTTACCTGCTGAACCGGTGGTCGCATTTGACCGTCGGTCTCAGACGATCTTGAACGGCGGGAAGAACGAGAACCCGTAGGGCTGGGCGATCGCGTCGACCGCGCTCTTGGTCGGCTGCCTGACCGGGCCGACAAACCCCGCCGCTCCGTCGAGGAACGGGGTCAGCGGCGGCACGGCGTCGTTGACGGTGCTCAGCAGCGCCGTCTCCACGATCAGGCCGTTGGGCGGGTTGTTGTTCGCGGCAACGCCCAGCAGCGCCCGGTGCTCGCACTCGATGCCAAGCACCTGCACGGCGAAGCCCAGGAAGACCGGGTTGGCCGCGGTGATGTTGGACGAGACGGCGCCGGAGAAGTCGATCGCGGCGGCGAGGTAGGCGCTGATGAAGTAGGCCTCCAGGGTCAGCGCCGTCGGGAAGAACACGCTCTCGTCGGTGAACATGTTGGGCGGGAAGTAGAACTTGCTGGTCACCGGGTGGGCGCCGAGCTTGCGCAGGTATTCCAGGTGCACGAACTCCTGCACCACGGCGGCCTGGAAGTAGTTCTGGTTGGCGGCGCTGTTCACGTTGGGCAGCGCGCTGCCGGCCGCCAGGGCGTTGTAGTAGAACGTCACCGCGAGCGACTCCGCGGTGGCGGCGATGTCGATGATGCCCTGCACCGTGTCGGTGTTCACGCTGCCCTGGGTCGCGGCCCTGGCGGCGATCGGCTGCAGCAGGTTGATGCCGGCGACGCCGAGGGCCGTGGCGCCCGCCAGGCTGGCGGTGCGGTTGAAGAAGCTGCGCCTGGACTCGCCGGCGCGTGCCGCCTCGCCGGCCTTGGCCGTCAGCTCGCCCATCACTTCGCCGGTGCAGCGCAGCGAGTCGTCGATTGTATCAGTCATGATTCCTCCAGTGGTCGGGCAACCCCACGGGTTGAAGTCGTAGCTGCCCGATACTTCTACGGAGGCACCAGAGTTTCGGATGCACGGATGGATGGAACCGGCCGATTATTTCTTGCGCCGCGACCAATCCGACGCCTCGCCACAAGACAGGCACGCAGTTTGTCGCCGGTGATGGCCGATTGTGCTGGCCGACGATGCGGCTAGGCCCGTCCAGGCGCCCTGCGAACGCACTCCATGGTGTAATCCGTTCCGGCTCCGTACGCCGTTAACCCATGTCATTCCCGCTGCCCGATATCGACCGGACCAGGATGTCAGACGATGGTGTGCAAGCTCGTCGGGCAAGCACGTCCTGTCCGCACGCCAGGTCGCGCCTTGGCTTTGTCCCGGGTGGCCTGGCCAGCGCGACGCATCCTCGCCGCAAGCGCCAGGCGGGCGCTGCCCTGTCGCCTGTTCAGGCGCGGAGTCGGCGGAGCGATGCGCTTGGCCAGGTTGATCGACGCACGGGAAGGTTGCCGCCTCCCGGCGTGCCCGTTGCACCGGCCGGCGTCCTCGCGCACCCTGTCCGGGAACCGAGGGGGGCGCGATGCCGCACGGCAAGGCGAAGGCGCGGCGCGCGCCGGCCAACGAGGCGGACCCTCTTGCGCCACCAACCGCGGCGATGCTCGGCCCGGAGGCGCACGCGATCGGCCGCCTCGCGGACGCCCCGGCCGCGATCCCGTGGCGCGGCTGGAAGCAGGTGCTGCGCCGCACGCTGGCGGAGATGGTCTCGGACCGCATGTCGCTGGCCGCCGCCGGCTGCGCATTCTGGGCCACGCTGGCGCTGTTCCCGGCGATCAGCACGCTGATCTCTGTGTACGGGCTGGCGTTCGACCCGGCCACGGTGGAGCCGCAGCTTCAGGTGCTGGCGCGGCTGCTGCCGCCGGCGGCGTTCAGCCTGATCGACGCGCGGGTGCAGCAGCTCGTGTCGCAGCCGCCGGGCGCCCTGACCTTCAGCCTGGTGTTCAGCTTCCTGATCGCGCTTTACAGCGCAACCACCGGCACCAAGTCCATCCTAGCAGCGCTGAACCTGGCGTACGAGGAGACAGAGGCGCGCGGCGTCCTGCGCTACCAGCTCACCGCGCTCGGCATGACGCTGTGCGCGGTGGTCGCGGCTGTGGTGGGGATCTCGGCGCTGGTGCTGCTGCCGCTGGCGCTGCGCGTCCTGGACCTGCCGGGCAACCAGAAGGTGCTGGCGCAGGTGGCGAGCCTGGCGGTGCTGCTGGTGTTCGTGGTGCTGGCGCTGTCGCTTCTGTACCGGTTCGGGCCGTCGCGCAGGCAGGCGGCGTGGCGCTGGGTGACGCCGGGCTCGCTGGTGGCGACGCTGCTGTGGCTGGTGGCGTCCGCTGCGTTCTCTTACTACGTTGGCAACTGGGCCAGCTACGACGCGACCTACGGCCCGCTGGGCGCGGTCGCCGGCGTGATGATGTGGTTCTGGGTCACAGTGTATGCCGTGCTGCTCGGCGCCGAGCTGAACTCCGAGCTGGAGCTTCAAACCGCACGCGATAGTACGGACGGTCCGCCGAAGCCGCCGGGCCGGCGCGGAGCGTATGTCGCCGACCACGTGGCGCCGGACTAGCGGCAGGATCGAGGCCCGAATCGTCCAGGGAGTCGGAGGCCTCGGCCACCTCGACCGGCGCGGCGTCGCCGGCGGGCTCGATCGTGACCTCGCCGACGCCGCGCGAGGCCAGGCCGATGCGCTCCGCCGCACCCCGCGACAGGTCGATGATGCGCCGGCCGTGGTCGGGCTGGCGGTCGGTCACGGTGACGACCACTGAGTCGCCGGTGTCGCGCATCGTGACCAGCACGCGCGAGCCCATCGGCAGGCTGGGGTGGGCCGCGGTCATCTCGGCGGGGTTGAACACCGCGCCGCTGCTGGTGCGCAGGCCGGCGTGGCGCGCGCCGTACCAGGAGGCCTGGCCACTCTGCCGCCACCCGTCGCCCTCCCTGGCCGCGGCCTGCCCCGCCATCAGCAGGGCGGAGGCGAGAAGGCCGGAGCCCACGCCGGCACGCACTCCGCCGCGAAGCCGACGCGTCGGTGCTTCCATGGATGACCCCTTCTGGATGGCCTGGTCCGACATCATGGAAGGAAGTTGGCCCGAGCCGAACAACAATAGCAAGCGTCGTCGAACGAGACGACGATCATCAACATGGCTTGGCGTTGTGCCGGCCAGCGTTGCCGCAGCCTGGGCGCGCATAAGTACAACATAAGAATGTCGCGGCGGGCGGGCGCACCGGATGTTCACTGGCGGGAATGACCGATCGTTCAGCAGCATCTTCACGCGCGCGGGCGGCTCCGGCCGGCAACGCGACTTGCTCTGCCGCACCGCACCGGAACTACCGGCGCATTGCGCTGGATCGTTGCGGCGAACAATCGGATGCGACCCGTTCGCCGTTCCCGGGAACTCGCGGCGAGGCCTCGGCTCGGACGCTGCCGGGCGCAGGCCCGGGGCCGCGGCAATGTGCCGGCGGCCGGGACCATGGCGACGTGCCCGTCGGGAAGCGGGCGCGTTCTGCCTTCGGGAGCCGCTCAAGGCCGGGGCCTGGAACTCATATCCACGGCTTTTTGGAATGGCCGACCAGGCAGGCAAGGTTGAGGCTCTGCCTCAAACTCCGCCAGGGGCAGCGCCCCTGGACCGGCCTCCACTAAGAGAAGCGGGTTCAGGAGCGACTCGCCCCCGCCTTGAGGCAGGGGCGGGTCCGCGCCTCGCTTCCTGGGCGGGCCGATATCTGGCGCGTTCTTCCAGCCCTGCCGGATCGCGCATCGCGGCAGGCCGGCCGAAAGGCGCGAGGCCGGTTCAGTCGCGCGCCCAGCCGTGGTCGTGCACCAGGCCATCGTCGTGATCGTGCCCGCGCGCGGGCGGCCGGTGGGTCCGGTGCGGCGCGCCACCCACCGGGTCGCTCGACGACCAGGCGTGGCTGTGCACCAGGCCGTCGTCGCACTCGTGGTCGGCGTGATGCGGGGTGGTCGGGGCCATGGCGCTGTCTCCCTTGGGGCGTGCTCGGTCGAGCCGAGACTACGCGCGGCACGGAGCTGGGGCTTCCTCAATCCGGCGCCGGATCGCGCAAGGACGTGACCAACTTCACAGGCGCATCGGTAAATCCGTCAAGGCTGCACTGGACTCGCGGCGCAGATCCCCTCGCGGACGGGCGCATCGCGACGGAGCGCGGCCCCGGCCCGTTCGGGCTCTGGTCCTCGGCCTGCCAGGAAGCAAGGCCAGGCTCCCCTCTGCTGCCCATTACCCACGGCCCGAGCGGGTCGTTGAAACCTTTGGGCAGCTCTACCCGGACCCGCCAAAAGCCTGAAGCCCTTGAAATTCCACTCCTTAACTCGTGGTTTCCAAAGGCCAGCCTTTGGCGGGGTCTCCGCTTCAAGGCATGGGAGCAGAGCCCCTGGCCTTGCCTGCCTCTGCCTACTCTCCGCCCCTAGCGGATCAGCCCCGCCAGCGGGCTCGACGGGTCCGCCGCCATCCTGCGCGGCATCCGCCCTGCCAGGTGCGCGAGGCGCCCTGCCTCCACCCCGGCCCGCATCGCGCGCGCCATGCCCACCGGGTCGCGGGCCAGCGCGATCGCCGAGTTCAGCAGCACCGCGTCGCAGCCCAGCTCCATCGCCAGCGCCGCGTCCGACGCCGTGCCGACGCCCGCGTCCACCAGCACCGGCACCCGCGCCTGCTCGATCAGCAGCGACAGCATCGCCGGGTTCTGCAGCCCGAGGCCGGAGCCGATCGGCGCGCCCAGAGGCATGATCGCGACGCAGCCCATCTCCTCCAGGCGCTTCGCGGCGACGGGGTCGTCGGCGCAGTACACCATGACCTCGAAGCCGTCGCGGATCAGGGCGGCGGCGGCCTCGAAGGTCGCGGCCATGTCGGGGTAGAGGTGCGGCGGCGGGCCGAGCACCTCCAGCTTGACGAGGTTCCAGCCGCCGGCCTCGCGCGCCAGGCGCAGGGTGCGCACCGCCTCGTCGGCGGTGTGGCAGCCGGCGGTGTTGGGCAGGTAGGTGTGCCGCTTCGGGTCGACGTGGTCCTGCAGCATCGGCGCGCCGGGGTCGGACAGGTTCACCCGGCGCACGGCGACAGTGACCATCTCGGCGCCGGAAGCCTCGATCGCGGCGGCTGTCTCCTCCAGAGACCTGTACTTGCCGGTGCCGACCACGAGGCGGGAGCGGAAACGGCGGCCGGCCACCGTCCAGCCATCGTCGATCGCGGGCTCGATGCCCGCCTGCCGTGTGCCGTCCATGCCCTAGCCTCCGCCGATGAAGTGCACGATCTCGAGCCGGTCGCCCTGGTCCAGCGCGGTCGCGTCGTAGCGCCCGCGCGGCACGATCTCCTGGTTGCGCTCCACCGCGATCTTGCGCTGATCCAGCGCCAGGGCGCGCACCAGGCCGGCCACGGTGAGAGGGCCGGCGAGCGCGCGCGGCTCCCCGTTCAGGGTGATGGTGATCTGCATCGGTCCAGTCCCTCCGCCGGCACGACCCGGATCAGGTCAAGGGTCACCACGATCTGGTTTCTCAGCCCGCGTCGTCCGGACCCGCCACGCCGCGGGCCGCCGACGCCGGGGCTCCCCTCGGACAAGGGCAGGATCGAACCCGGAGGGCCGGGTGTCAAATCACGGAAGGGGACGATGCTTCGCGGCCGGCCCGCGGCGTGGCAGGCGGGCCTGGCTCTCCCGCCGTCGCCCGAAGGCTCCGGTGGCCGGGGCGAGCGGAGCCGTCGGGAAGTTCCACCCGCACGGAGGCAGGGTCCCTGCCTCGCCGGTGGGTCCTAGCGCGGGTCGGGCGCCTGATTGTTGATCGCGCCCGGCGGGCTGGCCTGGGTGCCGGCGGGGTCGGACGAGGAGGTGCCGGCGCTGCCGCTGCCGCTCATGTCGGGCTGGCCCGACAGGCCGCCGGCGTGGCTGGCGCGCATGTGACGATGATGGTGGTGGTGGCGGTGACGATGGTGGCGGGCATGGTGCGCATGGGTCGGTGTCGCCGGGGCGGTGGTGTCCTCGGTCTGCGCCTGGGCGGCCGGCGCGGCCAGCAGCGGCAGGCCCAGCGCGAGGCTGGCCAGGGTGGCGATCAGGATGCGTCGCATGGTGTGTCCTCGGGTCTTGTTGGGGGTGATGGAGCCGGTGCGGTGCGGACCGATGGCGCGGTGCGGCAGCGGGACGGTCATGGTGCGGCGCCGCACAGGCGGCACGCGGCGAGGAGGTTCCACGTCGGGCGGGGCGTCGCAAGGTGGCGGGGTGCGTTTTGCTGCACACCATGGCACTCGGGTCACGCCGGGCAGGGGCGCAGCGACCGCCGCGTCAAGGATGCGGGCAAAGTCAGGCCCGTTGCCTGAAAGTGGGCCCCCGAACTCCGCCAAAGGCCGGACCCTTAGAGCCTTTCTTCCAAAGAAGGCCGGTCCAGGGGGGCTCCCCCTGGCGGGTCCAGGGCAGAGCCCTGGCCTTGCCTGCTGCTCCGCCTTTCGGCCAAGCCGCCGTTGGACGCAGCCGGGCGCGCGTGCTACGCGCCAAGGTCATGGCCCTGCCGCTGATCGCCGTGCTGAACGGCCCGAACCTCAACATGCTCGGCTTGCGGCAACCCGAGGTCTACGGCGCGGCGACGCTCGACGACGTGGAGGCGCTGTGCGCGGAGACGGCCGAGGCGCTCGACCTGGCGATCGACTTCCGCCAGACCAACTCCGAGGGCGAGCTGGTCACCTGGGTGCAGGATTGCCGCCCGGCGGCGGGGCGGCCTGGGGCGGCGGCAATCCTGATCAACCCGGCCGGGCTGTCGCACACCTCGGTGGCGCTGCTGGATGCGCTGCTGGCGGCCGAGCGCCCGGTGGTCGAGGTGCACCTGAGCAACATCCACAGGCGCGAGGAGTTCCGCCACCGCTCCTACGTCTCGCGCGCCGCGGTGGGCGTGATCTGCGGGCTGGGCATCCGGGGCTATGCGCTCGGGCTGACCGCGCTGGCCGAGATCCTGCTCGACGCGCCGGAAGGCAGGGCACCGGAACTCGGGGCACCGGAAGGCAGGGCGCCCGGGGCTGGGGCGCACGGGGCTGGGGCGCACGGGGCTGGGGCGCACGGGGCTGCAGCGCCAGGGGCTGGGGCGTCGGAGCGCGGG